>JANPAP010000636.1:0-5131 GCA_031429975.1 Chitinophagaceae bacterium | reverse complement strand
TACGCAGTGTAAAAAAGTATTAGTTGTAAATGTAACGATTCGTCTACTCTAGGCAAATTCAATACCAAACTTTGTATTATTTTTTAGGGACCCAATAAGAATTTGGAATGGAATTGATTTCGAATTGTTATCCTGAATATTGATTTTTATTTAAGATGCTCCATCTCTTGGTTAAACTGTTGCGATTTGTTTTTTGGAATGGAAAGGCTTTGCCAGTCTGTGTTTTTTATCATTCGGGCCACATAAATAATTTGTCCTACATGATAAGGGTAATGTGCCAGTTGACGAATGATAGCATCAACAACCGTAAGTTTTTCTAAACGGATTGTGATAATTTTTTCAAGGTCATTTTCGGTAAGATTATTCAGTGCATCAAAACAGCAAGCCCAACCTTTTTGCCAGATTGCAATTAATTGCTCCTTGCTCCAATCGGTTATTTCAAATTCCTGGTCTCGGTTACGCCATTCCTTTTCACCATCCGAATTTAAAAAATCGGTCCATCGGCTAAGCATATTGCCACTCAAATGTTGAATGATAATGGCAATACTGTTACTTGCCTCGTTGGGTTGAAAATGAAAATCGTCGGGTTGTAAAACAGCGATGGTTTTGTCGCCTAAATCTCTATAATAATGGAGCCTGCTAATGGCAGATTCAAGTAATATTTTATTAATTGTATTCATAATTGTTGATTGTTTTTATATCCTTCTGCGGCATCGTCGCCTCTTTTATCGGCCACGGCAATTATTTTATTGCCTTTCATCAGTATCAATTCTGTTCGGCCAATAGCCCCTCTATTTTTTATTTGATAACCCATTTTTTCCAATTCAATAATTGTTGCAGCTTCAAAATCTTCTTCAACATAAATTACATCGGGCAACCATTGGTGATGAAATTTTGGTTTGTTTACAGCATCCTCAGCACTCATTTTATAATCGATAATATTTACCAGACTTTGAAAAACACTGGTTGGTATGGTAGTGCCACCCGGGGTGCCTACTACCAGATAAGGGGAGTTGTTTTTTAAAACAATCGTGGGTGTCATACTGCTCAGCATTCGTTTACCCGGGGCTATTGCATTTTTGTCGTTACCAACAGCGCCATACATATTTGGAACACCGGGCTTAACACTAAAATCATCCATCTCATTATTTAAAATAAATCCGGCACCACTAACAACCGTCCTGCTCCCAAAATGTCCATTCAAAGTGGTGGTAACAGCTACTGCATTACCCCGTCCATCTATCACACTTAAGTGAGTGGTTTCTTCCGATTCCGGAATGATTCCAGCGCTGATACTGCTACTGCTGCCAGCTTTCCCGGGTTGATAATCCTTCATCCTTTGTTGCAGATAAGCCCTGCTGGTTAAGGTTTTTAAGGGCACTTTTACAAATGCCGGATCACCTAAATATTCGGCTCTGTCGGCAAATGCTCTGCGTTCAACTTCTGTCATTAATTGTACAGACGCCGCCGATTGAAAAGGCTTCGATGCAATATTTTTATCTGCCATCATCCCAAAGCATTGTTGCAAAATAATACCACCGCTGCTGGGCAATGGCATTGTAATTATTTTATAGCCATTGTAATTAAAATCTAAAACGGGCCTTTCAATTGCCTTGTAATTTTTTAAATCTTCCAGACTGATAATGCCTTTTCCTTTTTGCATTTCAGCAACAATCAGCCTTGCCGTTTCGCCTTCATAAAATCCCTTTTTTCCTAAATCCCTGATGCGTTTTAAAGTGCCGGCTAATACCTGTTGAATAAATAGATCGCCTTCTTTCCAGGGTACAAATTTTACAAATGCAACCGGCGAACTGTTGAGGGCAATAAATTCGTTTTGATATTCATTAAAATCATCGGCCTGTGCTTTCGTTATTGCAAAACCATTTTCTGCCAAATCAATGGCTGGTTGAATTAATTTTTTAAATGGCAGGTTTGCATATTTCATGCCGGCAAAAAGTCCGGCAACGGTGCCGGGTACCCCGGCAGCAAGTTGTCCATCTTGCGATAATTTCAATAGTGCATTCCCATCTCCATCTAAGTACATATCCTTGCCGGCCAATGCCGGGGCGGTTTCTCTAAAATCGATACTGATATTTTTTCCGGTATTAAAATGGGCAACCAAAAAACCGCCACCACCAATATTTCCGGCACCGGGGTAAACAACTGCTAATGCAAGCTGGGTGGCAATTGCAGCATCAACCGCATTGCCGCCTTTTTTTAAAATGCGGATGCCAACCTTACTGGCAAGTGGGTGTGCCGAAACTACTGCAGCCTTAGTTGCAGTTATTTTTTTTTGAATATGGTATTGATAAGGATTAAATTGCGCCAGGCAATTTCCTGCAATCGTTATAATGATTGCTAATATCGAAACTTGCTTTCTCATCTTATTATTATTTATCAAAATTATTAATTCTGCAGCTAACTGCTTAATAATTTATAACTGTTTAATTATGAAAAAATATTTTTTGCTGCTTTCCATTTCTTGTTTTGCTGTAATTTTTTTAGCAGCCCAAAATCTTCAATCGCCTGATAATTTTTTGGGCTATCCTTTGGGTAAACAATTTACACAACATTTTCAAATTGTAAATTACTTTAAGCAAGCAGCATTGGCAATGCCCAAAATGATGCAATTGGAAAAATATGGCGAAACCAATGAAAGGCGTCCATTATTATTGGCATTTATTTCATCGCCAGAAAATATGGTGAAGCTGGAAGAAATAAGAAAAAATAATCTGCGTCTTAGTGGAATGCTTACCGATAAACCTGCGGATATTAATATGCCAACAGTTGTTTGGTTAAGTTACAATGTGCATGGTAACGAAGCCAGCAGCAGCGAAGTGTCGATGAAAACTTTGTATGAATTATTGAACCCTGATAATATCCAAACTAAAGCATGGTTAAAAAATATAGTTGTCATTATTGATCCCTGCATCAATCCGGATGGCAGGGACCGATATGTTAACTGGCTGATGCAAATGACGGGAAAAAATGTAAACCCAAATCCTGATGCCAGGGAACATGTGGAACCTTGGCCAGGCGGCAGGGTTAATCATTATAATTTTGATTTAAACCGAGACTGGGCCTGGCAAACACAGGTTGAAACAAAGCAACGTTTGATAAAATATAATCAATGGATGCCGCAGGTACACAGCGATTATCATGAGCAGGGTTATAACAATCCCTATTATTTTGCGCCGGCTGCAGAGCCTTTTCACGAAGTGATTACCAACTGGCAAAGAAGCTTTCAAATTGAGTTGGGAAAAAATCATGCAAAGTATTTTGACGCCAATGGTTGGCTATATTTTACCAAAGAAGTTTTTGATTTATTCTACCCTTCTTATGGCGATACCTATCCTACTTATAATGGAAGTATCGGAATGACGTTTGAGCAGGCAGGGCACAGCCGTGGAGGTACCGCTGTTATTACCAATACTGGCGATACACTTACTTTAACAGACAGAATTGCACATCACTTTACCACCAGTATGAGTACACTGGAAGCGGTTTCAAAATCTGTACAAGTGTTGAACAAAGAATTTAAAAAGTTTTTTGATGATGCTAAAAACAATGGCGTTGGTGAGTACAAAACTTTTGTAATTACAGAAGTAAACAGCAATAAAATTAATGCCTTAAAATCGTTGCTGGATGCTAACGGAATTGTATATGGAACCTCCGGCCAATTGTCTTTAAAAGGGTTTAATTATTTTACTGGTAAAGAAGAAATGTTTACCAGTAATAAAAGTTTAGTAATTAGTACTTACCAATCAAAAGGGGTGCTGGCAAAGGTTTTATTTGAGCCAAAATCTAAATTACTGGATTCTGCAACTTATGATATTACTGCATGGTCTATGCCTTTTGTATTTGGATTGCAGGCTTATGCAGTAAGAGAAAAAATTATGGTTGCTGTTGAAAAAATGTCTCCAAAAAATGATGTTGAAATTCCATTGTCATCCTATGGATACCTGTTGCAGTACCAGTCTTTTGAGGATGCAAAATTATTAGCGGCCTTATTAAACGCAGATATTAAAGTTCGTTTTGCAGAACGGGATTTTAAAGCAAACGAAAAAAATTTTAATAAAGGCACATTGATCATTTTAAAAAAAGGGAATGAAGATAAGCTGCAGGATTTTATATCGATTACAAAAAAATACGATGCCGCAATTACTACAATCGCCTCTGGATTTATGGAAGCTGGTTTTGATTTAGGAAGTGAAAAAATTCATTTTATTAATAAGCCAAGAGTTGCAATGCTTACCGGTAAAGGCGTTCAGGCCGAAGCTGCCGGTGAGGTTTGGCATTTGTTCGACCAGCAATTGAATTATCCCATTACATTAATTAACGCCGAAGATGTAGGAAATACAAACCTGAAAAATATCGATGTGTTGATTTTGCCCAATGGCCGCTACAAGTTTTTTGATGATAAAGAGGGCAGTAGTGATTTAAAAAACTGGGTGCGACAAGGCGGAAAAATTATTGCAATCGAATACGCCATGTTGCAGATGGCTGGTAATGATTGGGGATTGAAATTAAAAAAGGCGGATGAAGAAAAAGATAAAAAAGAAGATGTAAAACCCAGTTACAACGATCTTAAAAAATTTGCGGATAACGAAACTGAAGGCATAAAAAATAATATTGCCGGCGCTATTTATAAAGTTGAGTTGGATAATACGCATCCACTGGCTTTTGGTTATGCTTCCGATTATTATACGTTGAAAATGAATTCAAATATTTACGAATTTTTAAAAGATGGTTGGAACGTAGGCGTTATAAAAAAGGATAATTATGTTTCTGGATTTGTGGGCAGTAAATTAAAAGATAAAGTGAACGATGCTTTAATGTTGGGAGCCCAGGATTTTGGAAGAGGCAGCGTGGTGTATTTTTCTGATGACCCGATTTTTCGTTGCTTTTGGGAGAATGGGAAGTAGATGTTTTCGAATGCCGTTTTTTTAGTAGGGCAATAATATTTCACACAAAAAAATATACAACAATGGGATTCAAAAATCATTGTTAAAAACTTTTGGGGTTGGTAACAATTGTGTACTGTTTTATAAACGGTATGGTATCAAAATTTCAATTCCTTACATTCGTCTGTCAAACTACTATCATGCGAATTTTTAAAATATTTATTGTT
>JANPAP010000635.1:0-2763 GCA_031429975.1 Chitinophagaceae bacterium | reverse complement strand
CTTTTACTACAGCTTCGGGGTCATCGCCATTAATATGAAATACCGGCGCTTTAACCATTGCAGCAACAGATGTACAATAATCGGCACTTCTTGCATCTGAAAAATCTGTTGTAAATCCAATTTGGTTATTGATGATAAAATGTATGGTACCTCCAGTATAATACCCTTTAAGATTACTCATTTGTAATACCTCATAAACAATTCCTTGGCCCGCCACGGAAGCATCGCCATGAATAAGGATTGGTAATATTTTATCAAAATCGCTATTATACAATACATCAGCCTTGCTTCTTGTAAAGCCTACTACCAAAGGATCTACAGCTTCCAGATGAGAAGGATTTGGACAAAGTTTTAATTGAATTGTATTGCCTGTTTCGGTTTCAATTTCACTGCTATATCCCAGGTGATATTTTACATCCCCACTCCCCATGGTTGTATCGGGAATTGCTGTGCCTTCAAACTCACTAAAAATTTGCTCGTAAGTTTTGCCCATAATATTGGCAAGGATATTTAACCGGCCTCTGTGTGCCATACCAATAACCACCTCCTGAACATTATTAGCAGCTGCGGTATTGATGATGGCATCCAATGCCGCAATAGTTGTTTCGCCGCCCTCTAATGAAAATCGTTTTTGACCAATATATTTTGTGTGAAGAAATTTCTCAAACATTACTCCTTCATTCAATTTCTGCAGTATTCGTTTCTTTTGCTTTAGTAACATGGGTTCCATCATAACCTGTTCAACCGCATTTACTAACCATTCAATTTTCTCTTCACTATTTACCGAACTAAATTCGATACCTACATGCGAAGCGTAACATTTGTTAAGATGATTTGCAATATTTTGTAAACTCGTTTTTCCTAAACCAATAAATTTACCTGCTTCAAATTCTATATTTAAATCGTCATTTGTAAAACCGAAATTTTCGATAGCTAAATTTGCATGTCTGTTTTTTCTTTCCCTAATAGGATTTGTATTTGCAATTAAATGTCCTTTGGTTCTATAAGCAACAATTAATTTATAAGCATTAAATTCTTTTGTTAAATGTGCTAAATCCAAACCTATTGGCAACTCTTCGGCAACTTGCTTTTCAGTAATATTTGAAACATTATTTGAAATTGCAAAATCAAATCCTTCAAAAAACTTCCGCATTTCCGGATCTACAGCTTCAGGATTTTTTACAAAATCATTATATAAATTTTCAATAAATGCAGGATGCGAATTGGTGATATACTGAAAGTCTTTCATTTTTATTTACAAGTATTTTTTTTAATATACCTTTTATTTAGGAATGCAAATATCGGTGATTTATAAATTAGAGTGAAAATGAAAATGATATCATTTTAAGCAAAACCAGTTTACAAAAAATGATTTTAATCAAAGCCACTAAAACAAAGTCATATAATAAATAATTGCGGATATTATTTCAATCTAAATCTTTATTTAAACTTTTAACCAGCCCTATTTTTCAATAAAAAATTATTAATAGTCCGTATAAAAGATAATTTTTATAAAAATCATTTGAATGAAATGCATTATTCTTATTTCATTCCCCTATCTTTGCAGCCCAAAAATAGAATTAAAAATGGCAAACCATTCAGCAACAAAAAAAGATGTCCGTCAGAGTGCAAAACGCAATGAGCGTAACCGCTATTATGGCAAAACAACCCGTAATGCAATACGTGATATTAAGGCAATTGACGACAAAGCAGTAGCCACCGAAAAATCACCATTGATTGCATCGATGATTGATAAATTAGCAAAAAGAGGTACAATCCATAAAAACAAAGCTGCTAATTTGAAAAGCAAATTGGCGAAAAAAGTGAATGCTTTAGCTAACTAATAAGATTTTCAGTTTAAACTAACTAAGGCCTGTCAACAGAAATTTGACAGGTTTTTTTGTTAACATTTTTTTTTGAAGGTTTAATGAACCTTTGCTTTTTATTTAAACGATTGATATGTATAAATTTTTTACAGTTGCTTTATTTTGTCTTTCCTTCTTTTTTACAAATGCACAAATACCACCGGGCTATTACAACAATGCATTTATTGGTGCTGTTCCAAAAACATGTGCTACCTTAAAGACGGCTTTATACAATATCATTTCAACCGGCACTAACGAATTACCTTATACCAATTCTTCTACATTTGACACTTGGGATGCCATCAATTCTATCGACACCCAACGCAACGATGCAAACACGGCCTATATCATGTGGGATATGTACACCGACAACCCTACAGGTGCTGAATTATATACTTTTACTCCAGTAGTAAACAAATGCGGTAGTTATGCAGCTATTGGTGATTGTTATAATAGGGAGCACTCCTTTCCACAAGCTTGGTTTGGTTCTGTAACTCCTATGCTTACTGATATGCACCATATTTTTGCAACCGATGGCTTTACCAATGGCAAACACGATAACTTTCCTTATGCTGATGTAAAGCCTTCTGCTATTACTTGGCAATCGCCGTCTGGAGCCAAGCTGGGTACCAGCAATTTTACTGGATACAACGGCAGGGTATTTGAAGTGATTGATGCCTACAAAGGGGATTTTGCAAGAGCCATGTTTTATATGGTTACCCGATACGAAAATTTTGTTGGTGGTGGCATGTCGGGTTGGCAAGGCAATTCAAATGCTGATTCGGTATTGAATGGAACCACCTGGCCTGCATTTGATAACTGGGCAATCAAGCAATGGTACAAATGGCATATACAGGATCCTGTAAGTCAAAAAGAAATTGACAGAAACAATGGTGTT
>JANPAP010000634.1:0-5781 GCA_031429975.1 Chitinophagaceae bacterium | reverse complement strand
TTTGCAAAACCAATTATTTTATCGCTCAGCTCTTCGTTGCGGTAAGGCTTTGTATAGTCCCTTTTACCGGTAACGCCAGCTAAATCCCTTAAATCGGCCTGTGCTTTAATTTGAACTTTGATTGCTTCGTGCCCCAATTCAATTGCTTTGATTAAATCTTCTTCCTGACACTCATTTGCCTCACCTTCAACCATCATGATATTCTTATCGGTGGCAGCGATGATAAATTCAAAATCTGCACCTGCCAATTCGGAACGGGTTGGGTTTACAATAAATACACCATTTTTACGGGCAATCCTTGTTTCAGAAATGATTTCCTGAATGGGAATATCCGAAACAGCCAATGCGGCTGATGCAGCAAGACAAGCCAAAGAATCCGGCATAACTTCGGCATCCGAAGAAATTAAGGAAACCAATACCTGTACATCGCATAAATAATCTTCTGGAAATAAAGGACGAAGTGCCCTGTCAATTAAACGGCTGGTTAAAATTTCATAATCATTCAGCCTTGCTTCTCTTTTGAAAAAAGATCCCGGAACTCTTCCTGCAGATGCAAATTTTTCCTGATAATCTACTGATAATGGAAAAAAGCTCTGTCCTTCTCTTGGTTCTTTATTTGCAACCACTGTTGCCAAAATAACACAATTACCCTGGCTAACGACAACGGAACCGTCGGCCTGGCGTGCCATTTTACCCGTTTCGAGGGTAACCATACGGCCACCACCAATATCAAATGTTACTGATTTAGCTATTAAACTCATTTTTGATTGTATTAAAAATTATAAATAGGGTAACGAAATATTACCCAATTGTAAAACGGCTGTAAATACAATAATTCCCAACTTTAATATTAATAGTTGGGAATTAAATTATTTAAGCATGGTATAAATTTTATTTACGCAGACCTAATTTTTCAATTAACGCCCTGTAACCAGTAAGGTTATGCTTGCTGAGATACGTTAGTAAACGTTTACGTTGTCCTACCATCATCATTAAACCTCTTTGAGAAGAGAAATCCTTCTTGTTGGTTTTAAGATGATTTGAGATGTGATTGATACGCTCTGTAAGGAGTGCAACCTGACCTTCAATAGATCCGGTGTTAGTGGCTTTACCGCCAAAGTCTGTAAAAATTTTCGCTTTTTTTTCGATTGTCAAATAAGGCATTTCTTTGTTTTTAATAACGTCTTTGTTAAATTTTCTATTTTATTTCGGTTGCGAAAGTAGGTAAATATTTTGGATTTGTAATAGCGCAATTAGATTTTTACTTAAAATGCAGTGTAAAATTATTAAGGCGGCCGGTAATAACAAGCAGTACTTTATAATTAATGACAAAATATTTTTATTAGTAAGTTGATTTTATCATTCATATTTGCCTTAAACTATTACTTCTCTATTTAATACAGATGACCATTTACCTGACTGTTACCAATGATTTAAGTTTTGATCAACGGATGATCAGGATTTGTACTTCTTTACAACAGGCAGGCCATCAAATTATTTTAGTTGGTCGAGAGCAAAAAAAATCTATCTCATTAATACAACAACCCTTTCGCCAAAAAAGAATTTCCTGCTTTTTTAATACCGGAATATTTTTTTATGCTGAATATAATCTGCGGTTGTTTTTTTACCTGCTAACAAAAAAAATGGATTGTATTTGTGCCATTGATTTGGATACTATCCTGTCCTGTTTATTTATCTCGAAACTAAAAAATACAAAAAGGGTTTACGATGCCCACGAACTTTTTTGCGAAATGAAAGAGGTTGTTACCCGGCCTGCTGTTTATAAAATCTGGAAGCGGATTGAACGGTTTGCAGTTCCACAATTTAAAAACTGTTACACCGTAAACCAACCCATTGCTGAAGAATTTAAGAAATTATATGGTACAACATTTAAGATTGTAAGAAATGTACCGATGCTTGCCGATTGGAACGAACCTGCAATAAATGAAAAATATATTTTATACCAGGGAGCCGTAAACGAAGGAAGGAGTTTTGAAACATTGATACCGGCTATGAAAAATGTAAACTGCAAATTGATGATTTGTGGCGATGGTAATTTCATGAAACAGGTTGTACAATTGGTAAAAGAAAATAATGTTGCAGATAAAATAATTTTTAAAGGAAACATAGAACCAGCAGCATTAATAGCCATTACACAACAGGCAACCATTGGAATTAATTTGGTTGAAAACAATGGCTTAAGCAATTATCTTTCGCTGGCCAATAAATTTTTTGATTATATCCAGGCTGGCATTCCGCAATTATGTGTAGGTTACCCTGCTTATGCTGAAATCAATAATGAATTTGAAGTTGCATTACTTACAAACGATTTAAGTTCGGAGAATTTAGTGGTGCAGCTAAACAATTTACTAACAAATGAAGTTGTATATAAAACACTACAGGCAAATTGTAAAAATGCCCGGTTACAATTTAACTGGCAAAATGAAGAAAAGCATTTGATTGAAATCTACGATTCAATTAAATAATAAAAATCAAACAAAAGAATAAGAATTTTCATGCAGGATAAAACCATCCATATACTTACACATGATGTGCCTTGGCCGGCCGACTTTGGTGGCGTAATGGATTTGTTTTATAAAATAAAATCATTGCAGCAGGCAGGCGTAAAAATAAAACTGCATTGCTTTGTAAACAAACGTAACCCTCAACTAGAGCTCGAAAAATATTGTGAATCGGTTTCTTATTATGATCGAAAAAAAATTAAAGGCATATCCTTTTCAATTCCATTTATTGTAAGTTCCAGAAAAAATAATTTGCTGATTGAAAATCTGCAAAAAGACAATCACCCAATTTTAATAGAAGGCATTCATTGCAGTTATTATCATTTTAAAGGAGCATTAAAAAACAGGATTGTGTTACTTCGGCTGCACAATGCAGAGTTTGAATATTATCATCAACTGGCCATTCACGAAAAAAACTGGCTAAAAAAAATTCACTTTCATTTTGAAAGTTTTCTGTTGAAAAAATACGAAAAAAAGATTGCTCAAAAATCAACCATTGCAGCGGTAAGCCAACAGGACGTGGCATTATACCAACAACAATTTAAAAACACCAACATTTTTTACCTGCCTGTTTTTATTCCCTATACGCAGCCGATGGGGAAGGAAGGTAATGGTTGTTATTGTTTATACCATGGTAATTTATCTATCAATGAAAACGAAGAAGCAGTAATCTGGCTTTTGCAAAATGTATTTAATGATTCGTCAATTCCATTTGTTATTACCGGCAAAAATCCATCGGAACGTTTACAAAAATTGGCGCATCAACACGAAAATACCTGCCTGGTTGCAAACCCCGACGACAAAGAATTGCATGACATTATTGCCAAAGCACAAATAAATATTTTACCCTCATTTAATAATACTGGTGTTAAATTAAAATTGCTGAATGCATTGTATAATGGCCGGCATTGCATTGTTAACAAGGCCGGTGTTGAAGGCACTGGATTAGAAAACCTTTGCAGTATTGCAGAAGATGCAGATGATTTTAAAACCAGCATCAGCTACCTGTACAACATAGCTTACCAACAAAATGAAAATGAAAAAAGGAGCAACTACCTGTTGCCCCTTTATAATAATAATTTGAATGCCGAAAAATTAATAGCTTTCTTTTGGAAATAACTACATCGTTACCGTTGCATTATCCCAAACTTTTCCGCTTTCCGTTTTTATCGTTCTTGCCTTAAATTTATTGATAACAATATAATCGTGTGTGGCCATAACAATGGCAGTACCATAATCTCTGCAGATATGAAATAACAACTGCATGATTTCGTCGCTGGTTTCCGGATCCAGGTTTCCGGTAGGCTCATCGGCCAAAATTAATTTGGGCGAATTTAATAATGCCCTTGCCACATCTACCCTTTGCTGCTCACCGCCACTTAATTCAAAAGGCATTTTAAAACCCTTTGTTTTTAAACCCACTTTATCCAATACATCTGCAATTTTTTCGTCCATTAATTTTTCATCTTTCCAGCCGGTGGCTTTTAAAACGAATTTCAAATTCTCATTCACATTTCGGTCGGTAAGTAATTGAAAATCCTGAAACACTACACCAAGATTCCTTCTTAAAAATGGTAATTTTTTCCAATCCAATTCTCTCAGGTTGTACCCCACCACATTTCCTTCACCTTCAGTAAGCAGCAAATCGCCATACAATGTTTTAAGCAAACTGCTTTTACCGGTACCGGTTTTACCAACTAAATACACAAACTCTCCCTTTTCAACCGTAATATTTACATTACTTAAAATAAGGCTTTGCCCCTGGTAAATATTTACATTTTTTAATTCTAAAACTGTTTGTGACATGATTGGTATATTTTATTTTTTTAACCTGGCATTAATTTTCAATGAAACTTTATTGGCGTCGCACTCTTGTACATGAAATCAATATTGTACATTTTAAAACCTCCGTATTAATTACCCTTTGGGCAAATTTAATAGTTTGCAAATTAGGTTTAAAAGTTTTTTTTAATTGATTCTGTTAATTAATATTGACTACTCTTTTAATCAATAAACAATTTCTTCATCCTTTAATTTTATCAACAACTAGATTCCGGATTTTATTTAATTACCATACTCAAAGATGACATCTTTTTCAAAAGATGTCATCTTTCTACAATTAATAAATAATTTCCGCATCTTTTAATTTTATCAACAACTCTTTTTTATCACTCTCCGCTACCCTGCCAATAACCTGGGCAGCAATTCCAAAATTGTTTGCAGCGGCAATCATGATTTCGGCATCAGCAGCATCGCAATAAATTTCCAGGCGGCAACCCATATTAAACACTTCATACATTTCACGCCAACTGCTGCCACTGTTTTGTTTTATGATTTCAAATATTGGCGGCACTTCAAATAAATTATCTTTTATTATTTTAAAATTACCCGGTAAATATTTTAAACATTTTGTTTGCCCGCCTCCACTGCAATGAATCAATCCATGAATTTTTTCAAAATGATTATCCAGCAATTGTTTTAAAACCGGAGCATAAGTACGGGTGGGAGAAAGTATCAACTCTCCAATTGTTTTTGACTTTTGACTTTTAACTTCTACCCTATCAGTCAACCTGTTTTTTCCAATATAAACTACTTCTTCATCCAGCTTATTATCAAAACTTTCTTTATAATTTTCAGCATAAAATTTACCCAGCACATCGTGCCTTGCGCTGGTAAGCCCGTTGCTGCCAATGCCACTGTTGTAGGCACTTTCATAGCTTGCCTGTCCATAACTGGCAAGCCCAACAATTACATTGCCGGCCTGTATTTTGTCATTGCTGATAATTTTATTTTTTGGCCATCTGCAGGTCATGGTGCCGTTTACGGCAATGGTTCTAACCACATCTCCTACATCAGCTGTTTCGCCACCGAGGTAATGAATGTTTACGCCGAATCTTTTCAATTCATCAAACAGTTCCTGCGATCCATTAATGATTTGTTCCAGCACTTCTCCCGGAATTAAATGTTTGTTCCGGTCGATGGTAGAATTGAAAACAATGTTATCTGTAATACCCACACAAAGCAAATCATCCAGGTTCATCACAATGGCATCCTGAGCAATGCCCTTCCAAACAGAAATGTCGCCGGTTTCTTTCCAATACAAATATGCCAGAATACTTTTTGTACCGGCACCATCGGCATGCATTATATTTATAAAATCAGCATCCTTACCTAAATAATCCGGATAAATTTTACAAAAAGCATTGGGATATAATCCCTGGTCCAGATGCCGGGTTGCTGCATGAACTTCTTCTTTTTG
>JANPAP010000633.1:0-4834 GCA_031429975.1 Chitinophagaceae bacterium | reverse complement strand
TTCTAACAAAAAATTAAAACCTCATTAAATTAATAACCCAATTCCCCCTTCGGGGGTTAGGGGGTTTTTTAGGGCACATTTACTACCCTTAAAATTTCATTAATAATTTGCTCAACATTAATATTTTCTGCTTCGGCTTCGTAGGTTAATCCAATACGATGCCGCAACACATCCTTACAAATGCTTCTTACATCTTCTGGAATTACATAGCCTCTTTTATTTATAAATGCATAGGCCTTAGCTGCCAACGCCAAGTTGATACTGGCTCTTGGCGAACCACCAAAACCTATCAGCGGTTTTAATTTTGCCAAATTATATTGATCGGGAAAGCGGGTTGCAAACACAATATCCAAAATATAATTCTCCACTTTTTCATCCATATAAACCTGTCGTACCAATTCCTTGGCAGTTAATATTTCTGATTTGGATGCAACCGGATTGATAGCAGGCAAAACCATCCCCAGTGTATTTTGCCGGATGATCATTTGCTCCTCAGCCTTGCTCGGATAATCAATTACCACTTTCAACATAAAGCGGTCAACCTGTGCTTCGGGTAAGGGATAAGTTCCTTCCTGCTCAATTGGATTTTGTGTTGCCAATACAAGGAAGGGTTCTTCCAGTTTATAGGTACTATCGCCAATGGTTACCTGCTTTTCCTGCATGGCTTCCAGCAAGGCGCTTTGTACTTTTGCTGGCGCCCTGTTGATTTCATCGGCCAAAATAAAATTTGAAAAGATGGGACCCTTGCGTACAAAAAATTCATTTTTTGCCTGGTTATAAATCATGGTACCTACCACATCGGCTGGCAACAAATCGGGTGTAAACTGTATCCTGCTAAAACCCACATGCACCGACTGTGCCAGTGATTTTATGGCCAATGTTTTTGCCAATCCTGGTACACCTTCCAGCAGTATATGGCCATTACTTAATAACCCAATCATCAGGCGTTCAATCATTCCATTTTGACCAACAATTACTTTGCCTATTTCGTCATTAATTCTTGTTATAAATCCTGTAGCATCCTGTATTTTATCATTGAGTAAACGAATGTCTTCTGCTGTTTGTAACATAGATTTTTTTTGATAAATAAAATTATTAATTGATTAGACCGAGATTTTAATGAATTCAAGTTAAATAATCGTGCCATAAAGCAATTGAATTTACGAAGTACTCACAATCGTTTAACAAAAAATTTTTGAAATGATGATTGGGTAACCTGAATTTAAAAAACTTAACTCAAATATTTTCCTACAATCGGCACCCTTCTACCCACGCCAAATGCTTTGGGCGAAATACGGATGATGGGGCAAAACTGGTTGCGTTTGTATTCGTTTAAATTTACCATTTTTAAAACCCGATCAACGAATGCTGTATCAAAACCCTGTGCTTTTATTTCGTTAGGCCCCTGCCTTAGTTCGATATACTGGTATAAAATTTTATCCAATATTTCATAATCAGGTAATGAGTCACTATCTTTTTGTCCCGGCCTTAACTCGGCCGATGGAGGCTTTGCAATAATATTTTCGGGAATGATTTCGAAGTTGCGATTGATGTATTTTGCCAATGCATAAACCTGTAATTTGTAACAATCGCCCAACACGCCAATACCCCCGGCCATATCGCCATACAAGGTACCATAACCTGTAGCCAGCTCACTTTTGTTTGACGTATTTAATAAAATATATCCAAATTTATTGGCAATGGCCATCAACAAATTTCCCCTGCTCCGGCTCTGGATATTTTCTTCGGCTACACTAAAAGGTAAGTTCTTAAAAATGGGTTGTAGTTCCTGCAAAAATGTTTCATAAATATTTTTTATTGGAATGATATCGTAGGGATTGTTTAGATTTTTACTGAGCTGTTCTGCATCCGCAATTGAATGATCGGATGAATATTGTGATGGCATTAAAACAGCTCTTACATTTTCGGCACCCAATGCAGCACAGGCCAATGCAATGGTTACAGCACTATCAATTCCACCACTGCTGCCAATGATGGCTTTACTAAAACCCATCTTTGTAAAATAATCTTTAATGCTCATTACAATGGCATCATGCACCTGTGCAATATTTAAATTTTCCTGGAGGGTAATTGGGTTCATTTCCCCATTGGGTACATTATCGAATGGCTCAATCACAGCAGCAGCAATGGTTCCATCATCATTCAATACAAATGATTGCAACGCCGATTGAAAAGTTGGCAACTGTCCACAAAGGTTGGCCTGCTTATCAAAAACCAAGGAAGCGCCATCAAAAACAATTTCAGTTTGGCTACCTACCGCATTACAATAAAACATCGGCAATTTATATTTCAACACATTGGCTTTAATAATTGCTTTGCGATCTTCATCATGCGTATAATCAAAAGGCGAGGCCGAAATATTAATCATCAAATCGGGATCTTGCTCCATTAATTTATCCATTGGGCAAATCCGGTACAAAGGATTATCACCCAGGTTCCAGATATCTTCGCAAATAGTTAGGGCAATTTTTTTTCCTTTGTAGTCAATTACATTCCACTCGTAAGCAGGTTCAAAATAACGGTATTCATCAAACACATCGTAGGTAGGCAGGCAGGTTTTATGAGCAATACTTTTTATGGATTTATCAGCCAAAAAATAGGCAGCATTAAAAAGATCTTTACCTTGCCAAAGCAGGTTTTTATCGGGTGCACCAACAATTACTGCAATGCCATCTGCATATTTTTTTATTTCATCAATGGCGGCATTGCACTTGTTTATAAAATCATCAAACTCTAAAAAATCACGGGGTGGATATCCGCATACACTTAATTCGCTAAACACAATAATATCGCCAGCCTGCTTTTTTGCTTCTTTAATTGCCTCAATAATTTGTTGTGAATTACTTTCAAAATTGCCGATATGATAGTTTTGTTGTGCTAAAAAAATTTTCATAAACTAAATCTGCTGTTTGGCGAAATTGTAAACTTTATATTTGTAAGATTATTTATCAGCAGTAAAGTTAAAACATTCAAAAGCATTAATAATGACAAGAGCATTTATTGTTATACTCAGCGCCAGTATCTTTTTTTTATCCTGTAACAATGCCGGTAAAGCACCCAATGTATCGGGCATCAAAATCGATATTACTACCACCCGGTTTGAGAAAAATTTATTTGATACAACCAGTAATTCTTTGTGCAATTATTTAAAGCAGTTGCAAAGCAGCAGCCCTGCATTTACCACAAATTTTTTGCACACAATTTTAAATACCGATCCGCAATGGAGTACTGATTCTACTGCAGCTTACGTAAACTCATTTGTAAAAGCTTACCGAACTGTTTACGACAGTTCAGAAAATATTTTCAACAATTTTTCGAAATATGAAAATGAAATTAAAAATGGATTGCAGTTTGTAAAATATTATTTTCCCAATTACAAATTGCCAAAAAAAATCATTACGTATATCGGACCCGTAGATGGCTATGGCGATATTTTATCGGAAGAAGGTTTATTGGTTGGCCTACAGCAGCACCTGGGAAAAAACTACTCTTTATACCAATCAGAAATGGTGCAACAATTTTATCCGGAATATATTTCGAGCCGATTTGAACCCGATTATATTGCTATTAACTGCATGAAAAATATTGCAGATGATATTTATCCAGAAAAGGAATTTGACAAACCATTGATCAATCAAATGATAGAAAATGGCAAACGGCTTTACCTGCTTCAACAGTTTTTACCGGGTACGGATGCGTACAAATTAATAGGTTACCGCAAAGAACAGTTTAAAGATTGCAATGATCATGAAGCAGTGATTTGGAACCTGTTTGTAAAAAATTCATTGCTACAAACTACCGATAAAAACATCATAAAAAACTATGTAGACGAAAGCCCTAAAACACAGGAATTGGGCGAAGGTGCTCCGGGTAATATCGGCAGCTTTGCAGGCTGGCAAATTGTAAAAAAGTACATGGATAAAAATCCTGCAACCAGTTTACAGGCTTTATTAAACCTGGATGCAGAAACTATTTTTCAGGCGGCAAAATATAAACCCTGATAATTTTTTTTATGCCGCTTGTACTTGTTGTTTGGCGCTGATGATTGCTGGTTTTTTCCCGAGATTTTTCATTACCCTGAAATGAGAAAATACCGCTGCTGTCATGGTATCATATTTATTATAAGGTAAATTATATTCCTTACATTTTTCCATAACAATATTGCTGATGGCCGGATAATGAATATGACTTACCCTTGGAAAAAGATGGTGTTCAATCTGGTAATTTAATCCGCCAACAAACCAGGAAATTACCTGATTGCCCATGGCAAAATTTGCAGTTGTCCGTAGTTCATGTTCGGCCCATGCGGTTTCAATATGTTTGGTTTCATCTAAAGCAACATTTTCAAACTCGGTATTTTCAACAACATGTGCCAGTTGAAAAACAATTGACAAAGTAAGTCCCATGGCGGCGTTCATTAAAAAGAAACCGATTAACATTGGGCCAATCCCCCAAACGATTGCTGGTATCACAATATAAAAACTGATGTATAAAATTTTAGTTGCCCAAAATATTGCATGATTTTTAAAAGTCATTTTCCATGCGGCAGTAGTATAAATTTTTCTGGTAAAGTATTTGGTAAAATCCATAATGAATACCCAAAAAATTGTACTTAAAGCATAAATTGGCACCAGGTAAATATGTTGCATTTTATGAGCAGGAACCCAACGTTGCGATTCACACTGGCGAATTACCGGGCTCTTGGCAATATCATCATCAATACCATCAACGTTGGTGTAAGTGTGGTGAATAATATTGTGTTTTTGTTTCCAGAAATAAGAACTGGCACCAAGTGCATTTAAACTTAATCCCA
>JANPAP010000632.1:0-4511 GCA_031429975.1 Chitinophagaceae bacterium | reverse complement strand
TTAAAAATGATAAACCAATCATTGGTTTCTATAACGTAAATAATTCTGGAAGTCTCGATATGTATGTTAAGTCTGCAGCAATGATTCACAACATCCGGCAGGTAATTAACAATGATAGTTTATTCAGAAAAATTTTACGGGGATTGAATGCTGATTTTTATCATCAAACAGTAACTTCAAAACAAATTGAAAATTATATCAGCAGCCAGTCAAAAATAAAATTCAGTAAAGTTTTCGATCAGTATTTACGTACTATTAATATTCCGGTGTTGGAATATAAAATCATTGGCAACAGGTTGCAATACCGTTACCGGAATTGTGTCAGCGGTTTTAACATGCCGGTAAAAATAAATTTTGATAAGCAAAGATGGATCAAGCCTACAACAAAATGGCAAACACTTATTGTACATTCAAATCAGCAAATTGAATGTACTGTTGATCCAAATTTTTTCATCAATACAAAAAAGCTGGATTAATTTAGCAGCAAACATTCACATGAGCCAAATCAGAAGGCAAAGTATTATTTCATCGGTTATGGTTTATGCCGGCTTTGCTTTAGGCTTTTTAAATACGTACCTGTTTACCCGTGAAGGTGGATTTACCAAAGAGCAATACGGTCTTACCGGAATTTTCATCGCAATAGGAACCCTTATGTTTTCTTTTGCCAACCTTGGGATGCCTTCTTATATCAACAAATTTTATCCTTATTATAAAGACAATTTAGATAAAGAAAGAAACGATATTTTATCATGGGCTTTGTTATTTTCAATGATTGGTTTTTGTATTGTTGCCATTAGTGGCGTTTATTTCAGCGATGTGGTTATCCGTAAATTTGGTTACTCTCCCGAATTGATCAATTATTATTACTGGATATTCCCATTTGGATTGGGCCTTACTTTATTTGGCATTTTAGAAAGCTATGCATGGCAATTAAAAAAAGCTATTCTTACCAACTTTTTAAGAGAAGTTCAATTAAGGATTTTTACAACCATTCTCATTGTGCTAAGTTTTGCAGGCTTACTTTCCAGCTTCGATGTTTTTATAAAAATCTATTCATTTACTTATCTGGCCATTGCCATCATGCTGCTGGTTTACATGCTGGCAAAGGGTTATATCCATTTAACGTTTACGGTTAGTATCGTTACCAAAAAGTTTTATAAAAAAATTTTTACACTGGTAGCATTTGTTTTTAGTGGCACATTGGTTTATGCAATTTCATCCGTTTTTGATTCGCTGGTAATTGCAGCCGTACTTACTGATGGGTTGGCAGCAGTAGCTGTTTATTCGCTGGCACAAAACATTGCCAGTTTAATTCAGGCACCACAAAGAGGCATCATTGCATCTTCCATTGCAGCGCTGTCGCAGGCATGGAAGGATAAGGATATGCAGCGGATACAACGTATCTACAAACAATCTTCCATCAACCAGTTATTATTTGCAACGGGTATGTTTGCATTGATATGGCTCAATTTTGCAGATGGTGTTTTTACCTTTAAAATGCAGGCCGGTTATATTGATGCCAAATGGATTTTTTTCTTTATCGGTTTATACCGCATCATTGATATGGGCACGGGTGTAAGCAGTCAGATTATCGGCACCTCCACCAAATGGAAATTTGAATTTTTTACAGGCATTATTTTATTGCTGATAACGCTGCCACTCAATTATATTTTTACAAAATACTACTTCGGAATAAAGGGACCAGCCATTGCCAATTTAATTGCCTTTACGGTTTACAACGCAATCCGGTACTGGTTTTTAAAATCAAGGTACAACCTGCAACCTTTTACAAAAGAAACCGCCTACATTTTATTTTTGGGAGTTTTTTGTTATTTAATCAGCTATACTTTTTTTGATAAACAACAAGGAATAGGTTGGATAATTTTAAGGAGCAGTTGCTTTTTATTCTTTTACATTTCTGGTACCATTGTATTAAAAATCTCTACGGATGTTTTACCAATTTGGAATACGGCCTTAAAAAAAATGGGCATAAAAAAAGGAGCATAAAAAGCTCCTGTTTTTTTATAATGAAATATCATTATCGGGTTACAATTTTTCCACCGCAGATAAATTTTTGAGCATAATAAACTTCTGTTAAACTACTGATAGTTACACCACTGCTGGTACTGCTGTGTACAAAATAATGATCGCCCAAATAAACACCTACATGGCTTACGCCACCTCTTGTATTAAAAAAAACCAGGTCGCCTTCCTGCAATTCTTCTATAGCAACCTTATCACAAAACTGGTATTGCTCACGGGCAGTACGGGGTATTTCCAAATTATAAACCGATTGAATCAGTTGCCCGGCAAATGCACTGCAATCAATTCCACTTTTAGTAGACCCACCATAACGGTAACGGGTGTCCCACCACTCATCAATATAATTATACAGGTTAATATTGCTGATAGATTCAACTTCCCGATCAAGCATGGTAGCATACTTAAATTGCAAAGGCGAACATTTTTCTATGGCGGTTTCAACAACCAATTTGGCTGGCTTTACAATAACAGCAGGTTTTACCTTTACAATATTTTCGGTATTTACATAAGCAATGTCGTTCGAAATTTTACTTTGCGAAATTTCAATACCTTCTATAAATTTCAACTTTTTTTTCTGATTTTGATTTTCCTCAAACCTTTCGAGGTTTACATTGGTTTGCGCTATTGTTGCAACAGGTTTACCTGCTAAACATCCGGCAATAAGTACAATAAACAATTTATAATTCACACGTAAAAGGGGGTTTACACGTATGTACGATTCAATCTCCTGTTAAAAATTCATCTGATGCTTCGTTCTGTAACCTGATTATCAAATTTCTTCTATGAGCCTTGTCCTACAAACAATTAAAAAAATATATTTCTAAAGTTGGGCAAAGGTAACCTTCAAAACTTTACTATACAACCTTTAATTATTTTTAAATATAATTTATGAAAGCCTGAGTTTTAAAACGAACCTGTCACGGATTTATTGCCAAGTTTTATTTTAATGTGGGTGCTGTTTTAGTACGCAGACATTGGTACTGTATTCAACTGCTGACCGGCTATACATTACAACTACGGCACAAAAGCCTTACACATTGCTTCACCGTGGTTTTCATTCCTATCCGGCGTAGGTTTTCAACAGTTGTAATTTTATTGAGCAGTTATAAAAGCAGGCAGTAAGCTAGATTGATGATGAATTATAATTAAGGCAGTAGTAACGGTATTCACCGGTTAATTGTCTGGATAATGTGCGATAAGAAAAAATGAAATCAGTGATTGTATTTTTCTAAAAAATCATCAATGCTTACCTGTGCTTGTTTCAGTATTCCTCTAATTGTACCCTCAGCCAATTCTTTATGGTCGGGAACAACAGTTCCCAACGAACCATCTGCTGTTTGCTTTTTTAGTATAACATGGCTTCCCTTTTGCCTTATTTGCAGGAAGCCAAATAACTCAAGAATCCGAATGAGTTCACGTCCTGATAGGCGTGGTAATTTAGGCACAAGCCTCAGTTGTGAAAGTGGTAAGAAAAATAGAATTACTCGCCGCTACCGGAAATTCTTCAAGGTATAATGAAGTGGCTTCTTTCAGATTGGCCAATGCCTCTTCTACTGTGCTGCCCTGACTTACAGTACCAATCTCCACACAAGTAGCCACATACAAATTGTCTTCCTTATGTATAGATGCAGTGAAAATATTTTGTGCCATAATCGTTTATATTTATGCTGTATCAAATATAGTAAAAATTTTCTGTCAACAGGTGCTTGTAGCCAACATCCCGGCTTAATAAAAGCTTTCCTTTTTAAAATGTTAAGATGATTTGTTAGGCTGTGAAAGAATATTTTATTTCTAAATAAAACTTATCAACGACATAGTTTGGCGTTAACAGCCAGTAGTTTTGTAAATATCAGTATGGAATAAAATGAAGTGCCTTTATTGTTAGCAATTTGAGAATCGGCAGTTTTAATTTCTAACAAAACAATGGCTTTAGCATGGAGCAAATGATTGCTTCTGGTAAAGCAACCTTAACCAAAATAGTGTTGCAAAAAAATACTAAAAATTAATTCCATAAAATTAATAAAATCAAAATATACTATGCCATACTTTGTCGTACCTGCTGTATACCTTCGTTTCATTATACTTATTGCAAAATCAATTTCATGTCAAAAAGAGAGACATTTTTACGTTACAGCCTGATTATAAAAAAGCTTAAAAGAATACCCTCAACATTTAACGAAATTTCAAATTACTTGACCAGGGAATCTGAATTGCAATCTTATAATTACAATATTTCTCTCCGTACTTTTCAAAGAGATTTAGAGGAGGTTCGCTCTTTATTCAACATCGACATTAAATATAATTTCTCAACAAAAGTTTATTACATTGATGATGGAGGGCAGTCAAATATTAACGACCGTATGTTAGAAGCCTTTGATATATTTAATGCACTCAATATTTCTGAAGGTTTATCGAGCCACATTTATTTGGAAAAACGCAGCCCACAAGGAACAGAAAGTTTATACGGA
>JANPAP010000631.1:0-3141 GCA_031429975.1 Chitinophagaceae bacterium | reverse complement strand
CAATCTCCTCCAAACACCAATTTCTGAACCATGATTTGTTTTGATTTTTGTGATTGGTATGATTTTGATTCCATAAATTTTAATTCATAGTAATCATTTAATCACAAGAATCATAGTTCAGACAATTGCTATCATTCACTGCCCAAGTAAAGAAATTTAATTTTAAACCCAACCAATATTTTTATATAATATTCTATTTATAAAATAGCTAAACAATAAAGTTTACCTGCTTTTCATGGCCTTAATAATCCTGTCCGTTCTTTTATCAGCCTTACTGTTGTTCATTGAATTAACTGCCCAAATTACTGTAGGTATCCAACCAATAATTGTTAGTTGAAGTATTATACAAATTAATCCAGCCAGCATTTTCCCTCTTGAGTCGGGATGACAGCTAGTATTTTATTTCAGCTCAGGGGCATATTTTTTTAAAACAAGTTTAGTAGTTGTACAATTATAAAAATTAGCAATTTTGTTGATAAATACATTGAATGATTTTGAATAAATTTTTATGAGTAATGCCTTATTTTTTCAAGTAATTATTATAATAGGCTTCCAGTTTTATTTTATCCATTTGCAAAAAAGGCAACCATATTTTTTGAAGAGGTAAATACACTTGCATGGCGGCTTTATCGGGAAAGAGTTTGTAATCGAATTTGGTAATGGCGGTGCTGAGGTAACCGCTGTAGTATAGGCTGATATTGTGTTGCAGGGCGTAATCAATCTTTTTTAAAATCAACAATTTACCAAGACTGTATTTTTTATAATTGGGATGATAAAAATTTAGAATGCCGGCAATGCTGTTTTTGCCGAGGTCGAAATAGCCAACGGCCACCAGCGTTTCTCCATCTTTTATTTCAATCATCCAACTATCAAAAGGGTTTGGCAACAGGGCATCATGCAGGTATTCGCTGCAGGTTTGGCCGGGGTTGAAATTGATATGCTGGTAATATTTTTCGAACAACTCGTTAATGGATGGAGTAATGCAGGCAAGTTTTATTTCAACAGTAAAAGCGGCACATTTTTTCCGGATGGCCCTGGCCGTTTTGCTTTCATTGATTTGATGGATATGGGTACGCAACCAAAACACGGGCAGTGTTTCGCTTTGTTGGTTTACACTGGTTTGGTTGGTGGTAAAAATCATGTGCTGCATTCGGTAATAACCGGCAGCCAGTAACTCATCCAGGAAGGTACCTTTAAAGCCCTGCTCGTTTGCCAAAAAAAAACGGGGTTCGTTGATCATGCTATAAAATTAAAAAATGCCCGTCATAAAAAAAGCAACCCGGTTATGATTGACTTTTATTTAATGGCGGAGTTGCAGTCACTGTATTTTGGTGAATTCTTGCTATCTCTGAATCACTTAATTATTTGATTATTTGGCCATAAAATAAACCAATCATTGTTTTTACTAAACTTATTCCAATATAACCAAATTGAACTGAATTGAAATAGGTTGACTAAATGTGGACTAAATTTATATCACTCAAATTTATCCACATGTCAAAAAAAACTTTTTTATTCAAAGCAAAAATAATCCCACCGGAATTTAAATTAAGATAGGGCAGCAATATTGATACTAAAACAAAAAGTAAATTCGTAATTCATCCAAATGACTGGAGTATTTCAAAAGCGCAACCTAAAAACTTAAAAGATGCAAATCTTAAACTTCTCAATGAAAATCTCATTAATTTAAGTAATAATTTATTAAATAAATATAATGAGAATACTGAAAAAAAATCATACACCCACAAACTCAATTGTAAATAATACCAGATAAATTATTTGAATATTTTAATTATTATGCTTTTCAAAAGAATAGCAACATTGAATCTCCTTCTAATTTAAAATTAAAAGTCAATCAACGCTTTGTTGATCGATTTAAAAATTCAACCAATACTATTTTTTTCATCAAAGATGTAAACGCTGTTTTCAAGTTAAAATTTGGAACTTTTTGCAAAACAGAAAACTACGCACAAAATACCATTGGCCGGGCGTTAAAATTCATTAAAACAATTTACTGCCATGCAAGAATCATTGGAATCGAAACACATTTACAGTTAACCAGTATTGCAAGAAAATATGTGAAAGTTGAAAAAGTATTTTTATCTCCTGAAGCACTTGAAAATATTAAAATAAAGGTATTTAATCTGGACTATCTAAGCAATGTGTAAATCCCAGCTAAGCTGCACCCATCCACCATTTCAAATTGACTCCTAAAAATCGATTTTAAAAAGGCCCTAAAACAATCCTGATGAAGAGGACTAAAAAACAGATAAAGTAATGCTGTTTTGCAGACTAAAAAATAGTGGTTAATTCCTGTCCGTATTTTTTATAAATCTGATTCAATCGATTCTACTTTTCCTTTTGTTTTTTCTTAAAGACTCACAGTGTCATTCAATTCATATGGATTGAATAATAATCCTTCTGAGTTTTGTATCAGCAAGTTTTTTTTTCGATTACTTCGGCTATTTTTTTTACAACTTCTTGTGCGGTGATGATGGCAGAACGTTTTCAATGCTGGTCTTTAATGATATCAAGTAGCAAGGCACTATTACATCTATAAAAGGTTGAACAGCAAAGCCACCTAAAATCAAAGTATCCTGTTTTTAATTTTTAATAATTCACTTAAGTTGGCACCATATGCTTTGGCCATTTTTAAATACGACATTAGTTTTTTGGGTATTGGTGTAAAATTTGTAACCCTGAAAACAGGCCTGCAGGTATTGCCCTAACTTCAAACCAGAAGTTCGCTATGGGTTTCGGTTGATAAATCGCTTCCCTTAAAAACATTGTAATATTTTCACCTTATACTAACATCCAGCCCATTATGATTAAGTGAGACTTCCTATTTTTTTTCGGATCGTTCCAACATTACTACGACCTCTGCTAAGTTCTGGTAATGCAGTAATGTTATTATCTTTTGAACTCTAACATACGTTGCTGCTTTGACATTCTCTCAAAACGCCGCCTGCAAATTTTAAGTTCTCTCAGAGTAAGTTCATTCGCTTTCTATTCATGCAGCCTCTACTTTTACTCAAATGTTGACTGTGCAGTATCGGGCTTATGTTTGTTTGCAACATCTAACACAAACAAGCCTTTTTGAAGTTTCGGGTCGTAGGCAAGAATATTTGTTGACCGATTTTT
>JANPAP010000630.1:0-2753 GCA_031429975.1 Chitinophagaceae bacterium | reverse complement strand
GAACCCCTGCAGGAACGTAAATTATTATTGAATAAAAGAGAACTCAAAAAACTGGAATCTAAAACAAAAGAAAAGGGATATTCCATAATTCCATTAAAAATATTTCTTACCGAAAAAGGTTTTTTTAAAATGGAAATTGGGCTTGGAAAAGGAAAGAAATTATTTGATAAAAGAGAAACCATTAAAGAAAGAGATACGGACAGGGATATCAAAAGAAAATACGGTATTTAGTTATTTGAATAAATCTTTTGAATATTTTGCTATCTGCATTAATTTACATAGCTACTGCTGTACCATTAAACGCTGTATCTTTACAATCGATAATCAATAAATAATAGAATTTTTACATCAATATAATATGAAAGAAGAAAAGATAGAGGTAATGAGGTTTCTTGCTAAATCAATCGATAGCATCATCGCAGAATTTTTAAAAAGTATTGATACCAATTGGCAGCCAGCCGATCTTTTACCAATTGGTAATGCTGAAAATTTTATATCCGAAATAAAAGAACTTCAACAAGAATGTAAAGAACTGCCGTACGATTATTTAGCCGTTTTAATAGGCGATATAATTACTGAAGAAGCCCTCCCCACTTATCAAAGCTGGTTATTAAATATTGATGGCATCAGTCAACTGGAGCCACAAGGGTGGAGTAAATGGATCAGAATGTGGAGTGCAGAAGAAAACAGGCATGGCGATTTATTAAATAAATATATTTACCTGAGTGGTAGGGTTAACATGAAACAAATGGAAATTAGTACCCAATATTTAATTGCCGATGGATTTGATATTGGCACAGGTACCGATCCCTACAAAAACTTTGTATACACTTCGTTTCAGGAAACCGCTACTAATATTTCACATCGACGTACAGCCACAATGGCGAAGCAATATGGCAATAACAGGCTTGCAAAAATTTGTGGTGTAATTGCTGCAGATGAGGCTCGGCATGCTGCGGCTTATAAAAGTTTTGTTGCAAAAATATTTGAAATTGATCCCAGCGAAATGATGCTGGCATTTGAAGATATGATGCGTAAAAAAATTGTAATGCCGGCACATTTCATCCGTCAATCAGGCGAAAAAATCGGCGCCGCATTTTCACATTTTAGCGATGCTGCTCAAAGATTAGGCGTTTATACCAGTATTGATTATACAAATATTTTAGAAACCCTTGTTAGGGAATGGGATATTGCCAGTATAACCGGTTTAAATGAAAGCGCTGAAAAGGCTCGTGATTATTTAATGTTATTGCCAGAAAGGTTTAAAAAAATTGCCGGACGTAATCCTAAAGCACCATTAGAATACCAGTTTAACTGGATTAACTAAACTAAGTTAACATTCGCTTAAGCTGATTGGGATATTGGTAGCTAATCCTCCGTCGGCAGTTTCTTTGTATTTGCTGTTCATGTCCAAAGCCGTGTCCCACATGGTTTTTATTACACCATCCAAACTTACTTTGGCAAAATCGGGTTTGCTTTGCATGGCCAATTGGCTTGCAGTGATGGCTTTTATTGCACCCATAGTATTTCTTTCAATACAGGGAATTTGTACTAAACCACCGATAGGATCGCAGGTAAGTCCAAGGTGATGTTCCATTGCAATTTCTGCAGCCATTAATGCTTGGCGTTGAGTGCCTCCCATACATTCGGTTAATGCAGCTGCAGCCATGGCACTGCTTACGCCAATCTCTGCCTGGCAACCACCCATTGCTGCAGATATGGTAGCTCCCTTTTTAAAGATGCAGCCTACTTCGCTGGCGGTTAATAAAAACTGAATAATTTTTTCATCATTGTTGCCATTGCAAAAACAAATATAATATTGCAATACTGCAGGAATAACACCTGCGGCACCGTTAGTAGGTGCGGTTACTACCCTTCCAAAACTTACATTCTCTTCATTAACCGCAAGGGCAAAACAACTCACCCAATCTAAAATATAAGCAAACGAATTTCCTCCGGCAATGATAGCGGCAATCCACTCTTCATAATTGGTATACGTTGTATCTTTTAGCAGGCGCTTATTTAAATCAAAACTTCTTCTTTTTACATGTAAGCCTCCGGGTAAAATTCCGGTTGTATGACAGCCCCGGTACATACAATCTTTCATTACTTTAAAAATTCTTAAAATCTTTTCTTTTACAACAGGTTCCGGCAACCAGGCGGTTTCATTTTCCATCACCACTTCACTAATACTCATGCCAGTTTTTCTGCACCAATGCAACAAATCTTCGGATGTATTTATTGGAAATGGCAAATCGATTGATTGATCCAGATTACGCTCCTCTCCTTCTTTAATTACAAAGCCACCACCGATAGAATAATAAGTTTCAGCAATGGTTTCATCATTATACAACCGCACTAAAAATGTAAGGGCATTGGGATGAAAAGGCAATACTTCTGAAAATAGAAATTCAATATCTTCTTTGGGATCAAAATCAATTTCATGTTTACCATTTAAAATGATTTTTTTCATGGCCTTGATGTCATTGATTTTTGCCTGAATTTGATTCACATCAAAAGTCTCAGGGTCTTCACCACTTAATCCCAATTGAACGGCAATATCGGTACCATGCCCAATACCTGTTTTAGCAAGTGAGCCATACAAAATAACCCGTAATTCTTTTACACTGTTCAGTAAATTTTTTGCGGTTAACGAAGCCGTAAAACGCTGAGCTGCACGCCATGGGCCAAGTGTATGGCTGCTTGACGGGCCAACACCAATTTTAAACATATCAAAAACTGAAATGGCTTCG
>JANPAP010000629.1:0-6240 GCA_031429975.1 Chitinophagaceae bacterium | reverse complement strand
GTTGGTGGATATGAAGAAGGAAAAGTTGGCCGCAGCAAAGGCAGGAAGTAGCAAGTAGTGATGGGCATAGAGATGAAAAGCAAAGGTATTTTTCGCTGCCTTGCTTTGCGTATAGAGAACTGCGGCACTAAACAACTAAAGCCATTATTTGAAAAGCCCATCAGCAAAGAAGCAAAAGTAAGAACAGATAAATGGCGTGGGTACAAGACATTAAAAAGTGAATACAAAAAATTGAAGCAGAAGAAAAATAATCCTAAACAAAATTTTAAATTGTTTCACCGTAAGGTGATGATGGTAAAAGGATGGTTGAGAGGAATACATCACAGCGAAAAAAACTGCAACCATATTTTGATGAATTTTGCTACCGCTTCAACAGGTGCAATACAATGGAAAGGATTTTTAATAACATAACTGGAAGAATGATATATCATCAACCAGTAACAATTAACAAATTAAAAATGGAGTAGCTAAATGCCTACTTCTAAAAATTTTTTCTGCTGATTATTATTTTCGCAACACTGTTGACGGAAAATATTTATTAAAGGCCATTCTTAAAATGCCCGTTGATTGAAAAAAAGGGCTCATTCAAATATAATCCAATAAAGAGCTTGACAGTTTTCAGTACTATTCATTATTGCCTGAAAAAATTTCTTTTAAATTCATTAACTCAATTGGGGAAATGGTAAAGTTTGTAGCAACTTCTGTTTATAATAATAGCTTCCAGTTTAACGATATTACTACTGGATATTATTCAGAAGTTTTCAATTTCGGTTTCCAAATCGAATTAAGACAGATCTTTAAATTTTAATTTCTATTTGCCTTGCTATGAAAAATTGTTTCGATTTCAAAAGTTTGTAACTTCCAATCCTCAAACTTTAAAATTACTCAATGATTATTTACGGCAAAAAATCAACACAATTAGTTAAGGAACATCTTACCGATAAGTGCAGCAATTGTGGCACACAAAACAGTATCGATTTGTACCTGTTTCAAAATTATGCCCATGTATTTTGGATTCCCTTTTTTGCAACTGGTAAATCAGCAGTTAGTGAGTGCAGCCATTGCAAACAAGTGCTGAAACAAAAAGAAATGCCAGTTGATTTATTGGAACAGGTTCGGGATTTAAAGCGGCAATACAAAACACCAGTTTGGACCTTTAGCGGACTGGGTTTATTTGCCTTGCTAATTGTAGTTTTGGTAATAAACGATAAAAATAAATCTAAAAAAAATATTGCATTGCTGGCAGCCTCAAAGGTTGGCGATGTATTGCAAATACGTACCAAGGAAAAACAATACACTTTGTATAAAATAGACGAAGTTGCAACCGACTCTGTTTTTTTGCGCTACAATAATTATGAGTGCAATAAAATATCGGGCCTTGCCGATATCAAATTAAAAGGCGATACCGCCTACTCCGAAGATTTGTTGGGGTATTCAAAAACAGAATTAAAAAAAATGTTGATGGATGGGGAGATCATAGATATTGAGCGATAAATACTTTTTTAAATTTATAATCAACAATTGAAATGAAAAAAATTACCGGATATTTTCTGTCTTATGCATTGCTACTATTTTTATTTTCTTGCAATGATAAGCAAACAAAAACTGCTGATAATTTACTACAGGATGGCCATCCTGCTTGGATAATGCAGGGTAATATTTATGAAGTAAATCTAAGGCAGATGACCCCTGAAGGAACTTTTGCAGCATTTGCAAAACACCTGGACCGGTTAAAAGATATGGGCGTTCAAACTATTTGGTTTATGCCTATCAATCCAATCAGCAAGGTATACCGTAAGGGAAGCCTAGGTAGTTATTATGCTGTTTCAGATTACACAGCTATCAATGCCGAGTTTGGTACCTTGGATGAATTTAAAGAGCTGGTTAAAAATATTCATGAAAAAGGGATGAAGGTAATCATTGATTGGGTTCCCAATCATACCGGAGCCGATCATCATTGGCTAAAAGAACAGCCCGATTTTTTTGTAAAAGACAGTACCGGTAAAGCCGCCATGGCAGTGGATTGGGCCGATACCCGCCAATTGAATTATAAAAACCCGGTAATGGAAGACAGTATGATTGCTGCCATGAAATACTGGATTAGTAATACCGATATTGATGGTTACCGTTGCGATGTTGCATGGAATGTTCCGGCATCATTCTGGAAAAAATGCATCCCACAATTAAAAGCAATTAAGAATATTTTTATGTTGGCCGAAGCCGATAAAGCTTATTTACCGCAATCGGGTTTTGATGCAGTGTACCCCTGGCCCATGTTTCATATGATGTTAAAAATTGCCAAAGGCGAAAGACCGGCTTTTGCATTGGATAGTATGAAACTGTTTGCAGATACCACTTATCCATCCAATACCATCCAACTATATTTTACCAGTAATCATGATGAGAACAGTTGGAACAATTCTGATTTCGGTACTTTCCCCGGTGCCGTACATGCTCCTTTTGCGGTGTTTAGCCAAACCATGGCAGGTTCGGTTCCATTAGTTTACAGTGGACAGGAAGAACCGGTTTTAAGGGCTATCAAGTTTTTCGACAAGGATACCATGAGCTTTCAAAAACTGGAGAGGGCTCAATTTTACAAAACACTTTTAAATCTTCGTACAAGAAATGAGGCCTTAGCAGCAGATGCCAGTTTTAAAAAACTTAACATTGGCAATCCTGCAGCCATCTATGCTTTTGTAAGAGAGAAAGGGGCTAAAAAAATATTGGTGATCCTGAATCTGTCGGCTACAGCACAAAGCGTTACTATAACGGATAAAGATTTGTTAGGAAAACCCTACAATGTTTTTACCGGTCATCCGGAATCCATTAGTAATGCCCCAATGTCTATGCAACCATGGGGCTATGCGGTTTATGAATATGGAAATGATTAGGCTTCAAAAATGAAATTTTTAATGATCTGATTTAAATTATTTTTCATGATAAAATCAACTTTTAAGCCACTAATAATTTTTTGCTTTTCCCTTTTTTTAAATCTGGTTTTTCAAAACATGCAGGCGCAGCCAAGTCGTTTTGAAAGAAAAGTTTTTACAGGAAAAAATGAGGATACATTGCTATACCGCTTGCTATATCCCGATTATAACCCCGGTCGTAAATATCCCTTAATTATTTTTTTGCATGGCTCTGGCGAAAGAGGTAATGACAATGAAGCCCAACTAAAATGGGGTGTTGCCAATTTTGCAACCGATGAAATGATGATGAAATATCCTGCCATTGTAATTGCTCCGCAATGCCCCAACAATCAGGAATGGAGTAAGTATTCAGGAAAGTTGAAATTGGAAAACAACCCATCAAAACCGATGCAATTGGTTCACGACCTGATATCGCAATTGAAAAAAGAAATGCCTGTAGATACCACCGGATTTATATTACCGGCTTATCAATGGGTGGATTTGGCACATTTGATGCGATGGCCCGGTATCCCGATTTGTTTGCTGCAGCAGTACCTGTTTGTGGTGGAGGAGACACCAGCACGGCGGCTATTATTTCAAAAATTCCCTGCTGGATTTTTCATGGTGCCGAAGATGTTTCTGTAAGTCCCTTGTTTTCTTTAAATATGCTGAAGGCAATGTTGAATGCAGGTGCACATCCGGGTTTTACAATGTATCCCGAGGTTGGGCATTTTTCCTGGCTGGCTGCGTACAGCGATCCATTAATGATAGCATGGTTATTCCGCCAACACAAATAATTTATATTTTATGGTATGATTAAATGGCTTGTCTTGCTTTTAATTCCAAGTATTTATTGATGCAGTTTGCAGTTAAATTTTCGGGTGCAGTTAAGATGGATAAGATACCCTGATTGAATAATTCTTTTACAATCATGCGTTTTTCGTAGGCAAATTTTTCAGCAATAGTTTTTATATAAACTTCTTCAAGATTGCCTGCAGCGGCACTTGCAGCTTTTGTAAGTTCTGTGTTTTCGAAAAATACCAGTAACAATAAATGATGCCGGGCAATACTTTTTAAATAGGGCAATTGCCTTTTTAATCCCGACATGGATTCGAAATTGCAAAATAAAATCAACAGGCTGCGTTGCTTGATGCGGTTGCGTATTTGCAGGTACAGCATTTCGTAATCGCTTTCTAAAAAATCGGTTTGTTGGTTGTATAACAGTTGTTGAATATTGGCTTTCTGAATTGGTTTTTTGTCGGCTGCCAACAGGGTTCCCATTTTATTACTAAAAGTTATAAGCCCTACCCTGTCTTGTTTTTGTAAACAAATATTGCTTAAAACCAAGCTGCTGTTGATGGCATAATCCAACAAACTTAAATTGTTGAAAGGCATTTTCATTAACCGGCCTTTATCAATAATACAATACACTTGCTGGCTCTTTTCATCGCTGTAATGATTTACCATCAGTGATGCTTTTCTTGCAGATGCCTTCCAGTTAATGGTTCGTATATCATCCCCTCTTACATATTCCTTTATCTGCTCAAACTCCATGCTGTGGCCTATTTTACGCATGCGTTTATTGCCTTGCTCCGATTGAATGCTGGTGCCGGAAAGCAATTCGTATTTTCGCAATTGCATAAATGATGGGTATACCGCAACCATTGTTTCAGAAAAAACAGTATGGCGCCGCATCAATAATCCTAACCCCGATTTTACAAAAAGAATCAAATTACCAAAATAATATTCGCCTCTTTCGGTTGGCCGAATGGTATAAGAAATATTTTTTTGTTCGCCTGCCGAAAAAAATGCTGTGATTTTCCAATCCCTTATTTGTAACTGCTCAGGCAATTCATCAATCATTTCAATACTAGCCTTAAATGGCATTGTGTTGGTTATTTGTAAAGTGATTTTATTTTCATCCGCATTACTAAACCGTTCGGCTATTAATCTTTTTGCCAGCGGCTTTTTACTCAACAAAAACAGAAAAATATAATCAACCAAAATGAGCGACAGTAACAGGTACCATCCAATTTTTGGAAGAATCATTAATGGAGGATAAAAAAAAGCGAACACAAATAAAATGATACAAGCTGCCAGCAGCCAGTAAAAGCGGGGTGCTAAAAAAAGATCGCCAATAAATTTATTAAACAGTTTCATGTTTTATTTTTTACCTCGGCACCTCAATTTCTTTCAAAATATTTTCTATCAATTCATCGGCTGTAATGCCTTCCATTTCTTTTTCGGGAGTAAGTATAATGCGGTGTCTTAAAACAGGTGCCGCCATTTCCTTAATATCATCTGGAGTAACAAAGTCTCGGCCTTTTAAAGCAGCATTGGCTTTGGCTGCACGTAAAATTGCCAGCGATGCCCGGGGCGATGCACCTAAATACAATGCAGAATTATTACGGGTTTCGTGTACAATTTTTGCAATAAATTCTACCAACCTGTTTTCAATATTTATTGACTGGATAATGTTTCGGAAATGCAAAATATCTTTTGCTGATAAAATTGCGTTTACCGTTTCCAGCAACTGTGCCTGGGTTCGTCCTTGCTGGTTATTTAAAATAGAAATCTCTTCCTGTAGTGTTGGATATTGCACATCAATTTTAAAAATAAAACGGTCGAGTTGTGCTTCGGGTAATCGGTAAGTACCCTCCTGTTCAATGGGGTTTTGTGTTGCCAATATTATAAACGGAAATTGCATTTGATGCGAATAGCCATCAACAGTTACCTGTCGTTCTTCCATCACTTCAAACAAAGCCGATTGTGTTTTTGCAGGCGCCCTGTTAATTTCATCAATTAAAACAATATTGCTAAAAATTGGGCCTGGCTTGAATGTGAAGTCGCCATCCTTGCTGTTAAATACAGTGCTGCCCAACACATCGCTAGGCATCAGGTCGGGAGTAAATTGTATTCTCGAAAAATTGATGTCGATTATTTTTGCCATCAATTTTGCAGTTAAAGTTTTGGCAACTCCAGGTACACCTTCAATCAAAATATGGCCATCGCACAACAAACCAATTAAAAGCAATTCAAATAGTTGTTGTTGCCCTACAATTACTTTACTTACTTCGTTGCGGATGTTTTCGATGCTTTGATGCAATTCGGTAATTGCTGGATTTTGTTCAAATAAATTTTCTTCCATTGTTATGTAGGTTTATAAAATTTTTCAATTTGTTGATTGAGGGAAACTATTTGCTGGTCATCAATTTTGTTTAACTGTTGCAATGTTGTAATTAAATTAATTAGTTGTTGGGTTTCAGCTTTTGAAACATTTGTTTTGCGGCTGAGTGCATTAATAAATGCATCATTCAATACCGTTGTATTT
>JANPAP010000628.1:0-24363 GCA_031429975.1 Chitinophagaceae bacterium | reverse complement strand
GGTCGAAAGATTTACTGCCGGTTACTACAATACCACCTATGATATAATCTTTAGGTGGTTTAGCATTAAAAATTTCTAATAATTTAGGATTTACAGAAACCGGGGTTGAATCAACCTGAGCGGAAGCGGAAAAGTTACTTAAAATCAATAAACCTATAAATAAAGAGTTCTGGTAAATCCTGTGCATCAATTGTTTTTTACGGTCGGCAATATACTTGCTATTATTAAAACTATTTGTTAAACCCATGTTGCTTCTTGAACAAAATGAACAAGAAATTATTTTTTGCTAGAAAACCTGCTGTTAATGATTTGCAATTTTTTCATCATTACTAATCTGATCGCCGGTTTTACCAAATCTTCTTTCCCTGTTTTGGAAATTAATAATGGCTTCGTATAAATTTTCTTTTCTAAAATCAGGCCACCTGGTATCGGTAAAATACAATTCAGCATATGCTAATTGATACAACAAAAAATTACTGATTCTAAATTCCCCACTGGTACGTATCATTAATTCAGGATCAGGAATACTGCTGGTTGTAAGAAACTGTTGAAATACAGCTGCATTAATTTCTTTTGCAGTGAGTTTTCCTTTTTCAATTTCTAGGGCAATGTTTTTTACAGCGTTTACAATTTCCCATCGGCTACTGTAACTTAATGCCATTATTAAATTCATGCCGGTATTCTTCCCGGTTTCTGCAAGCGCTTCTTCTAATGCCTGCCTGGCAGATTGTGGTAACATTTCCAAATCGCCAATTACATGCAATTTGATATTGTTTTTATTGAGTGTTGGCACTTCCTTTTTAATGGTATCAACCAATATTTCCATCAGGCCGCTAACTTCCAATACCGGTCTGTCCCAATTTTCGGTACTAAATGCATAAAGGGTAAGATATTCAATTCCCAATTCTGCACTTCCTTCAACAATATTCCGCACACTCTCTACCCCATGCAAATGCCCGAAAAGCCGGTCTTCACCTCTTTCCTGTGCCCATCTTCCATTACCATCCATAATGATGGCAATATGCTTTGGTAATTTTTGTAAATCGATATTGTTTTTTAAACTCATATTTTATAAACGATACTGCCGGTAGTTTCCGGTAAAACCAAGGGCTGCAAAAGTAATAAAATTTAGTTGTAATAAGCGATGGCAGTAAATCTTACATTTTTACCAACTTTCCACGATAATTAACTTTGTTAACCTGTAACGAATAAAAATAAATTCCCGGTTGCAGCTGGCTAATATTAAACTCCTGGGTATTGCTAAAGCTGGCTACTTTTTTATTTACTGCATCAAAAATAATTATGTTTTCAGCTAATACAGGTTCATTATTTTGCCTGCACTTAAAAATGCCGGTGCCTGGATTAGGATATAAAAAAGCATTTGTAATTTGAGTAGCACTTGCGCCTGCATTGGCACAACTCAATTTTTCTTTTATATAATTGGGGTCGTCGCTAATGCGTTTAGTAGTAAAACAATTAGAATTATCGGTAAGCGTAATAATTGCATTGGGCGAAATGGCAGTTGGTAAATCAAGCAGTTTTACATTATTATAACTATACCATTTTTGAGCATCGTAAATTTTCCAACTCAGGTTGTTGCTGGTACTGCTGGTTGCAATTTGTGTAATACATTCGCCATTTATATTTTTAATGATTGCTTTAAAATTCAGTGCTATACAGGGTTTACGAGATGCATACCATTGTATATTGCTGATGTTTGCAAAACATAATCGGTACTGTTCCATTTTAAATGATTGCCAAAATGTACCGTCGCTTCCTGCCGGAACTTCCAGATAAAACAATGCCGAGTCGGAGGCACTTTCCAATTTTGGTTGAACTTTATTATTAGCATTATCCCTAAAATCAAAAGCTTTGCTTATTTCATCGGGACTGGCAAAGCCTTTGCCGCCTGGATTAGAATTATTAAGACTGAAATAAATTTTATTGATTCCGGCAGGCACATAAAAATATCCTGGCAAACTCATTAAGTCTCCCCGGTAATTTTCGATGGTATTGCCAAGGAATGGACCATTTTTATAGAAATAGTTTCCGTTGGTTGTAATCAGCAAATCAACAGCAGATTTGTATTTTGAATTTACTGTCAGCTTATACATTCCTGCCGCAGGCAAAGGCACATATAAAATTCCTGCTGCACTATTATTATTTAATGAAAAATCTTTTACAATCCCCAATGTTTGATCTACCGCTTCTACGGTAAAATTTATAAACCCCTTTCCGGGCATATTAAAAACAGGTGTGTATTTAATATTAAAACTTCCGGCAGCATTTGCCAAAATATAAAACTCACTGCGGCTTGCATAATCCTTTGCATAGCTGTAATTAATTTTTACATTTATTTTTTCTAAAGGAAGTAAATCGTTTGTTGCAAAGGCTGCTTTTATTTTCTCGGCAGTTTCATACACAAAAGAAGTTTGCAAAATATTTATCTTATTAAAATCTGCAGCATAAGCACTGTTAATTTCGGCAGCTGTAATTAATGGCAAATTGCCATTTTGATAAGCCAAACCATTGCTGGTATTGTATTTTACAAAGATGCTGTCGGTGGCATTGTACTTGTTTACAATATCGCTGATTAAAAAATAACTGTTTACAATTTGCAACTTATTTGTTTTGGCCAAATACAAACAAAGTGTTGCCGCCTTATCTGTTTTTGCCTGATAACTGCGTTGATCAAAAACCCAATCAAAATACAATACCATATAATGCAGGTAAGCTTTTAATTCAATCAACCGTTCATTAATAATTGCTGGATCGTTTTGCGTTACTGCAATGGCTTTATTCATCAACTGAAAATAAAGTTGCATTTTATATTTATTATCCTGGATGCCATTTGAAACGGTAACGGTTTTATCGTTGCTCCACAATTGCAATAATTGATAAATTGAATTGGATGCATTACCAAAAAGCTGGTTACAAAACTCCTGTAATTTGTTATCGATATTTACATTGTTTTTTAAAGATTCATTAGCCGCAAATAAAAATGGAAGAATGGCAAATTTAGCCGGAGATGCTTCCCATACAATGCCCAAACATTGTTTTTCTTTTAACCGTTGAATGGTTGATTTTAATTCATCCAAATAAAACGATGGAGTTTCGCCACTCCATTGTGGCAGATTTAAATAATGGTATTCGGAAATATTTTTCGTTTTGTTGTACCAACGGTTCAACAGTCCTTTTGAACTGCTTTCCGACTGAAACCCGGTTGAAACTACTTGTACATCGATATTATTATTGATGGACAGTTTCGCCGAAGGAACATCTGCATGCCCATCGTAGGCATACAATTGAAACCGTTTTTCGGGGAATGATATATTTAAATTAGCAGCTGTAAAATTTGCAAGCGTAAAATGTTGATCACTTTCAGAAACAAAATCAACATTACCACAACCCCCATCAACTTTTGAGTTGGCCCAATGTGCTCCATCCGGAACTTCGATACCAATAGCGCCATAATTATAATTGAAATTGCAGTATTGATTGGCATATAAACTGGCATTTGAAAAAATGGTATTCTTATACTGGGTATATTTTTTTTCAATGGCAGTACTCCATAATTTCATTGCATCCATACTATTTATATCCGGTACAGAATATCCGTTGGCTTGCCGGGAATCGTTAAAAGGCGCCACATAGCAAGGGTTATTTTGCAGTGTTTCCAAATAAGTTCCGGTCATAATATCATCCCGGTGTCCGGTAAAGCGACTGCCTCCGGTCATATTATTTCTACGCTGGTACAATGCCCACTGGTGGCCATTATCGCCAAAATATGCATCCCAATAAAAATCAGGATTTTTATCCATTACCCAAGTATTGTGGCCGCCACTGATGAACCAGTTTTTGTATTTAAAATTGCAACTGTAAGCACTGTCGATATTTTTATATGGAGTAGATAATATTGGTACAATTTCCCAAATACTGCCGGGCTGATAAAACCTGAAACCTAATTGTTGCAGGTATTCATAAATGCCAAAATTCAACCCATTATCCTGCGAAGCAGCAAACTTTAAAACAGTGCTGCCATTACACACAACCTTACAGGTTTGGTTATTTGTTATGGTTGAATCGTAAATAAAAACGATGCCGGTATTGGGTGTTTGGGTATACGATTGAATTGTAAAACGGCTGCCGGGTATAGCTTTTTGCATCAAACCGGCTACATCTGCAGCGGTTGATATTAATAATTGACTGGCAGCAGCAGGGTAGTAAATTGTTTGAGCATACAATTGTACGCAGGCAAATAAATTTACTGCCGTAAAAATAAAGTAACGGATTAAAGCCATAGTTGTCGTTTGATTTGAACGCTATGGTTTCAACACAGAAAAAAATGGAAATAAGGTGGAATTCGGAACGAAGATATTTGTGGATTCGAATTATTATTTTCGAAAATAGGGTATAATTATCAAACAGAAAAATAAAAAATGCCGGTGATTACACCGGCATCAAAAATAAATTTAGCTTTTTTTAAAACCCCGATGGGCATTTATAAGTACTGATATTAAAGGATAGCCCAATTTCAGCAATTACATATTGGTCTTTTTGCTTGCTCCAACCCCGTTGCTTTCCTTCTAATCCAATAATAGAGCCTTTTTCATAACTACGATCTTGCAATATTCCTGCAGTGGTAAGATTGTTAGATGAAGTTGTAAATTTATCACTGCCCACATAGGTAGTACTTACATCATCCAAATAATCGGTAGTGGTAAGCCGTTGAGCAATTTGAAATGAAAGATTAACCTGGTTGTTAATATTGTATTTAATTCCCAAACCAATAGGCAAACAAACTGCTGTGCTACCATACGGTTTTCTTACAGCGCCATCGGCATCTTTGTAAGGAATATTTTGCCCTTCGGTACCCAACGGACGAAGGAATATTTTTTTTCCATCCAGATATGCATAAGGGTTGTAACTAAAAATGCCCAAGCCCAGTGTAATGTATGGGGTAAAACTATGTTCGGGATCACCTGGAATAAATTTGAAGAAATTAAAATCGCCATGAATGGCAAACTCAATGATATCGGTATTAAAACTCAGGTTTCTTCTTTTTTGAAAATCATTATTACTGTAAATATCACTGTAACCCAATTGGGCATAATGGGCACTTACCCTTAATGCCAGGTAATTGTTGAATTGCTTGCGGTAAAATACGCCCAGTGCAGGCTTTGGCCTGTTAAGAGCGGCTCTTGTATTTAAATCGCCAAAGTAGTGAGCTGCACCTACTGTTACGCCAAACTCGGCTTGTACCTCATCACCACCTCTAAAATCGGTTTGAGCTTGCGCATTCAATAAAACTGCTGCAACTAAAAATCCTGATAGCAATAATTTTTTCATACTTGCAAAATAAAGAATTGTTTTATAAAAAAGTTTTTTGGGCATTACTGATTCAACTGTTTTAGTATTCTAATAACATTAATTGTAATTGCTAATTCCTTTTATCCAACCCCCAAGATAATTTGTTACGCAAGGTTTGCAAAAAATTACTTTCGTATAACCGAATTAAATTAATGCCAAAGGTTTCTTTTTTAACCGCCAGCTGGGCTTCTTTTGGAACAACTACCCGCCTGCTGTCGAGTGTACAAATAAATGAATCGGTTCGGCCCTCCACTTCAAAAGAAATGATATTATTATCGGGTACAACAATGGGGCGGATATTTAAATTATGAGGTGCAACCGGTGTAATTACAAAACTGCCACTATCCGGAAAAACGATGGGGCCATTACAACTTAATGAGTAACCTGTAGAACCGGTTGGTGTAGCAACTATTAAACCATCGGCCCAGTAAGTGTTTAAAAATTCTCCATTTAAATAAGTATGAATTTTTATCATGGAAGAAGAATCTTTTTTTTGCAATGTAAACTCGTTAAGGGCATAGGGCACATCTTTAAAAACAGGAACATCAGCATCCAAATGAATTAGGGTACGCTTATCTGTTACATAAGTTCTTTCAACAAGTGCGCTAATGGCCGAATGCAATTCTTCTTTACCAATATTTGCCAAAAATCCTAGGCGACCATAATTGATACCTAATACCGGAATACCTTTATCCTGCACCAATGTTACGGTATCCAACAAGGTACCATCGCCACCCAGGCTAATCATACAATCAATACTATCATCTAAATCGGCAGCACAATTAAAAGTGCTGTACTTGCCTTTCATTTCTACAGAAGAATAAAACTGATTAAAAAAATCTTGAAAAAAAACCGGCTCAACATTATTTGCATACAACTCCTCCATTAAGGAATCCATATCCTTATTCTGCTCATTTTCTATTCCCCTACTGTAAATGGCTATTTTCATTTTTAATTTTTTGTGCTTGGTTGCTGTTGCTTGCAGCAATTTCTCTTAAAGCTATCGAATATATTTAATTACAATCCGCTTTGTGCCTGAAAAAATAATCCGCTTTTATTTAACTGGTTAAAACTATACTCAATCCGCAGGTTAACATCGTATATTGATAAAATATCCAACCCAACACCTCCTGTATACAAAAACCGGTTACTTAAATTGGTTTCAAATTTTTGTTTATTATAAACAAAACCTGCATCTGCAAAAGTTTTTGCAAAAACAGTAAACGGTATTTTACCATACTTTTCCGATTTAAAAGGCATAGGAATATTTACTGTAAACAATTTCTTTTTTATAGTGGATCTTATTAAACCATACGCTACGCCATCAACCACATGTAACTCAAGCCCACGAAGGTTTGCATCGCCATAACCCAAGGCTCTTTGATTAATAAAAGGTTGATTAAATGGCAATGTTGTTTTGGCTGAAAATTGCATACTTGCAAACCAGTTTTTTTTCAGGTCGTAATATTTATTAAAGGTGCCTTCTACTGATAACATATTAATTCCGCCACTCCATCCCAATCCCCGTTTTAAAACTTTTAAAGTTGCAGTTACTCCTTTTAGTGGATATATCGCATTGTTGGCATTGATGTATTGATACGCATAACTAAAGTCGAGGTAATTTTTTACAGCCCCATCAACATTAAAATAATCGGGATTATAAGGCAGTTTTAATAATGAATCAACAACACTCAGGTGATTAAAAATTATATTGAAAGAATGCGAACCAAGGATCTTGTTTCTGAAATTATAACCAACACCAACAAAAATATTTTTTCTTGAAAAACTACCATTGTTAAACAGAATGGGTTTATTATCGTACGAAGTTTTATAAATAAATTCCCTGTTTTCGATATAGCCTCCGGTAACCGAAAACCCATTGTTTAGTGCCTTTTGGCTTACCGGTTGAAAATAAGTAAATGAAACATTTCGGGTAAATCCATTTAAAAAAGTTAGTCGTAATAAATCTCTTCTTCCGGTAAGATTGTAGTGGGTAAACTTAACGCCATAAACCACCCGGTCTAAATCGCCATTGTATTTTTGCAACCATTCGTTAATGTTTCTGTCAACCAATTGAAACTTTAATAGCGGGAAAATATACCAACGTTCTTTAACGGCAATTTGAATGGTAACGACATTTGTTGCTGTTGCCAAAAGGTCAATTTTTACTTCCAAAAACAAATTGGTATTATAAACCTGCTGCCTTGCTTTTTGCAATTCATCATTAAGTGTATTTACCAAAACCGTATCGCCGGTTTTAATTTGCATCTCTCTTAAAATGATATAGTCTTTGGTTTTGTTGTTTCCTTTAATTGCAATTTGCCCAATAATTACACTGGCAGAAGAATCTTTTGCCATGGCCAATTTATTGGCAACATTAGTAGTTACATCAATATTTTGAGCCATGGCGGATGAAGCCATCGTTACTAAAAAAAAACATTGATATAGATTTTTTAAAAATTGCATTCGTACACGTTACCCGTATTTACAAGCCTGCAAATGTAATTGATATTGGCCTGAAAAAAAGTGGCAGGATGAGTAGTATTAAATATCAAGGTAATTCATCAGGTGGCGGTAGTTGCTGTGAATTTCATTCTCAAATTTTTCATCTCCAAAAAAATAAATTACGTCGTACTCGTATCTTTCAAAAGCAGCAACAATTGTAGCAATTTCTTTTTTATTTAAATGGATGGTTACTGTAATCAAGCCCGTTGCAGGTTGTACGGTTGTATTCAGGTGAAGGATGGTGGCTTCATTACTTTCCACAATGCGGCTTATTTCGGAAATGGCAAACTGGTTTCTTTCCATTTCCATAACAATGATTCCACCCAATTCATTCACACCAGCAAAATCGCCTAAGGCTTTTAATAAATCAACTGCTGTAATTACACCAACCAATTCTTTGGCTTCATTTAAAACAGGCACCACAGATGTATCAAATCGATTGCTGCAATGCACCGCATTTAAGAAATGTTCATTTTCTTTTACAGATGCATTTAAAAATTGTTTTTCCAGTAACTGTATCGGTTGTTTATCATCTTCGGCATCTAGCAAATCCTCTTCACTAATTAAGCCAACAAATATTTGATCGCCCACTACAGCCAAGTGGGTTACTTTAAAATCGTTTATCAATTGCAATGCCTTTGCAATACTATCTTTTAGTTGCAGCCTTGGAATATTGTTATTGAGTAGTTCGGTTGTAAGCATACTGGTTGAATAAAAATTTGTCTGAAATTGTAATTAAAGACAATTGAAAATATCAATTAGTTGCAGTAGTTATTTTTTGTTTTATTAAAAACCCATCAAGTATCCTGTTAAATTCATCAGGCACTTCCATCATGGGGGCATGGCCGCATTTATCAATAAAATGCAGTTCGCTATTGGGAATTAATTTTTGAAATTCCTTGCCAACAAATGGCGGCGTAATGGCATCGTTGTTTCCCCAAATTAAACAAGTTGGTTGTTTTATTCCTTTTAATTCTTCGCCCAAATTATTACGGATGGCGCTTTTTGCAAGCGCAATTATTTTTATAACTTTTAATCGGTTGTTGGTAATTTCAAAAACCTCATTCACCAATTCATCGGTTGCCATTGCAGGATCGTAAAAAGTAAGCTCCGTTTTTTTACGGATATAATCTTTGTCGCCACGCTTGGGATAAGTATCTCCCATACCATTTTCGAATAAACCCGAACTGCCGGTAAGTATGAGCGATTTTATCCTTTCCGGATGTTTTAAAATATGTACCAACCCAACATGCCCACCCAGAGAATTACCCAACAAATGAATATTATTGTAATTTCGGTGCTCAACAAATTTGTGTACAAATTTTTGAAGCCCTCCTACAGAAGTATGTAATAAATCCAATTCCAACAACGGCAGTAATGGCACCACCACTTTATTTGTTTTACTGAAATGATCAATCAAATCTTTAAAATTACTTAATGCACCAAACAAGCCATGAAGCAACATCAATGGTTCTCCTGTTCCTTCTTCAATATATTTAAACTTCCCGTCTTGTTTTATTTGGTAACTCATTCTTATGTTATAGTAAAATTATTCTGATGGAATTAATGTTGTGCTAAAATAAGCAATCGGTTTAAAATTACAGTAAATAAAATATCCGCTTATTTTAATGTTGAATTTTATGGGCGATACTTTCAAAAAAAAATTCGAGTTGGGTAAACAAATCTTTAAATAGAGGAATGACTTTCCCTAACCCATCAATGATTACAGGCCCCCATGGGCGGATATAAGAGTAGCTTAAAGATTGCTGAATTGCCGGCTGCCCAATGACCTTTATTTTTTCTGCATAAAATAAAAAAACACTAAAAATAATTGTGTAGGCAATTAAATATAATGCCACCCCTGCAATACGATTGGCCCATCCCATAAAAACCATTTCAACAGATTTTTGCAGCAGTTTCCCGGCAATATTTATCAGTATCACCACCAATAAAAAAACCAATGCAAATGAAATAAATGGCAACCACTTGGTAGATACGGAAATGTTTTTTTGAAGATGCCCGGCAACAACAGCGCTTAATTTTAATGCCGCAGCCAATCCCACAATGTAGGCAATTATAGCAAACGCCGCCAATACAAACCCTTTGCGTAAGCCTTTTACAACGGCCAAAATAACCAATACCAAAAAAATCAGATCAATCATTTTGTGTTGAATTATTTAGTGCCGATTTCTTAAAAAAATATTTATACTGATGATTATTTATTTAATAATTCCTTTACAATATTACTGATGGTTTTGCCATCGGCAAGGCCTACCAATTGTTTGCTGGCCATACCCATTACTTTTCCCATATCGGCAGGAGAGCTGGCACCGGTTTGCGTTATGATTGCAGCAACTGCTTCAGTAATTTCTTTTTCGGATAATTGTTTTGGCAAAAACCTTTCTATCACCGCCATCTCTTCTTTTTCTTTTACAGCTAAATCTTCCCTTCCCTGTTTTTCAAAAATATCCAATGAGTCCCTGCGCTGTTTCATCATTTTTTGCAAAAACTTTTGTTCCGTTTCAGCATTAATTTCTCCTCCTGCACCAGGATCGGTTTTGGCTTTGATGATCTCGGCCTTGATGGCACGTAATGCCCGTAACACGCCTTCGTTTTTTGCTTTCATGGCGTCTTTCATTTCGCTCATTATCTGTATTTCTAAACTCATAAAAATATTTTTTACAATTTACTAAATGATATTGTTCTTTGTTTTGCGATGTATTATTGTTGCTCTTTTAATTGCATGGCTCTAAATTTTTCAAAAAATTCTTTGGCAAATTTTTTCATGTCATCCGTAAGTTCCTGCTGGTTGGTGGCTCTTTTAAATGAATCGGCCATGGTCATAAACATCTGGTAATAAAAATCCACCATCTCGTCCATCATCATATCTTTTGTCCAAAGATCAATACGCATGGCTGTTTTATCGGCGCCATCCCAAAATGCCAGGCACATGGCTTTTGCTTTTTGAGCCATCTCTGCAGTGCTGTCGGTGGCGGTCCAACTAATTTGCTCTGGAATTTTATTTGGGTCCATCAGGACGTCGATCTTTATACTTGACTGGTTCATGATCTTTTTGCTTTCTAACTGGTTTTATAAAATAATTTAAAAGTCTGCAAATTTAATGAGTTTATTTTTTGCAGTTCATTCAATTGTTAACAGCATTTGTTGCCAGAGTTCATCGGCCGCTTTGTTCCAGCTAAATTTAGCTGCCTGTTGTAGCCCGTTTTCAATGAGTGTAGCTCTGTATTTTTCATCCTTAAAAAGCAACATCATTTTTTCTGCAATATCATCTACCATATCGGGATTAATATAACCGGCTGCATTTCCCAATATTTCGATATTTACGTTGGTATTGCCTGCCAATACAGGCACTTTGCATTGTAGGGCGTTTAACAATATTGAGAAATTATTTTCAAAAATTGCCGGGCTGATAATAGCGTATGCGGCAGCTGTAATTAAATTTATTTCTTCGGGATTGTGCAGCAATATTACTTCGCTTCGATATTTATACAGTTGAAGACTTTTGATAAAATATTCATTTTCTTTTATGCCGGTAGATGCAATAATCAATTGCATATTTGATTGCTGCCGTTTTTTAAAAACAGAAAAAGCCTTTAGCAGATTTATTAAATTACCCTGCAGATGCAAGGGGCCATTGTATAAAAAATATTCTTTTCCTTCAGTGAATTTTTCTTTTATCTGATTAGTCTGTTCCCATTCCATTGGTGTTAACAATGGAATTACACCCGGATAAATTACTGCTATTTTATTTTCAGCAATCCCCAATTTGCTGACCAGGTTTTCCTTTAAAATTTGGGTGCTGGTAATTATGGTAGTAGCTTTTTGTAAAAATGAATTGCTTTTTGATTGTATAAAACGGGTGTATTTTTTTGGATAACAATCCGCATGTTGCAACAAACCTAAATCCTTTACCAGCAATAATTGTGGCAGTTTACAGCGAAGCGAACAAACCCCGTCAACAGTTACCAACAAATCGGCATTTATTTTTTTTAACGCTGCAGGCAATTTGTAATTGTACCAAAGTTTCCAAAGCAGGGGATTGGTTGATTGCTGTTCAATAACAAGCGTCTTTACATTTTTAAAAAAATTGCAAGGAGGGTCATATTTTTTTTCAGTAATAAAAATAAATTCATGTTCCGGATTTGAAACAATTATTCTGGAAAAAACTTCCTGTAAAAAATTATTGATTGAATGATCTTCAGAAAGAATCCTTGTGTTGATTGCAATAATCATGGCTGTAAAATTAAGAGGGAGTGTTCATACCCTGCAAATCATTTTAAAAAAAGCGGATTGTTCATTTACCTATTAAAGCAATAAAATAATTTAGAAGATTTGTTTTATTGCTTTATTTCAACACTTTTAACTTTACAGTCTCTATCCGGGTATCGCTTACATTTAAAATATCGAACTGGTAATTGCCGGTAATAAATACTTCTTTTTGTTTGGGAATTTCATCCCGGTTTTGAATAATGAATCCGCTGAGGGTTTCTGTTTCACCACTGTCTTTAAATTCGAGGTCGTATTTTTCAGTAATGTAATCCAGTTCTAAACGGCCACTGAAAATATATTCGTTGTTTGAAAGTTGTTTCTCAATCAACTCTTCGGTATCATATTCGTCTTTTATTTCTCCAAAAATTTCTTCCAGTAAATCTTCCATTGTTACAATACCTGCAGTACCTCCAAATTCATCAACCACCCAGGCAATGCTTTTACGGTCTTTGCTGAATTTGTTTATTAAATCGGTAGCACTCATGCTTTCTGGAATTGCCGCAATGGGTAACAAAATAGATTTAATATCGTCTGGATTTTTAAAAAAATCGAGTTGGTGTACATAGCCCACAATACTATCAATATTACCTTCGTACACCAGCAGCTTACTGAGTTTGGTACTGATAAATTTATTTTTTACAACTTCAATATTTGTATTAATATCTACGCTTTCAATTTCTTTACGGGGTATTAAACATTCCCTAATTTTTGTTTCGCTCAGCGACAAAGCATTTTCAAATAATTCTTTATTGATCTCTGAATTATCTTCTACTTCGTGATGTTTATTTTGGTTGATGAAATGCTCCAGATCAATTTTTGAAAAGGCATCTTTTTTTTCATTCAGCTTTACATTAAACAGGTATTTCAAAATCCATTCTGCGATATCTACAAACCAACCTGCAATGCCGGAAAACAGGTTGAAGAAAAAACGGATAAAATAACTGATGATGCCGCTGCTTAAAATGCTTTCATTTTTTGCACGGAAAAAGGCTTTAAAAGTAAACTCAAAAAACAGCAGTAAAATGGTAGAAAATACAGTTTCAACTACCAGCCGGATGTAAGGATTTTCGGTATTGAACCGTTGCCAAAAATCCATATCCCACAATGGATTCATAAAATTGTTCCATAATGTACCGTAAACAACCAGTATTACGTTAAAGCAAATTAAGGTAGTTCCAATAAACTTTGCTGGCCTGTCGCTATAGCTACCCCAAATTTTACCGCTGAATGTGCCCTGCTTTTTACGCAGTTCCATCGATAATTTATTGGCCGAAATAAAAGCAATTTCTATCCCTGAAAAAAATCCAATCAGGAGCAGTGATAATAAAATTGCAAAGGGAGTAATCCATTCCATAAAGTAAAAATAAGCAACAGGATTCATTTTTAGATAATATCCCGTTATCTGTTCAACAGAGCTGTAAATTAATACTGCATTAATTGTTGAGAAATTCCTGCAACATTACAACGGCTTTTTCACGGGCATGTTGCAGGTCATCATTTATAATCAATTTATCAAACTGGTCTTTAAATGAAATTTCGTAAGCTGCTTTATTCACTCTTGCTGCAAGCGATTCTGCCGACTCGGTTCCCCTGCCTTCCAATCGCTTTTTTAATTCTTCCACCGAAGGTGGTTCAATAAAAATACTTAATGCAGATTGCGGAAATTGTTGTTTTACATGGATGGCTCCTTTAACATCAATATCCAGAATAGGAATTTTATTTTCGTTCCAAATACGCTGTAGCTCTGCTTTTAAAGTGCCGTAGTATTTCCCTTCGTACACCATTTCCCACTCAACAAATTCATCCTGCTGAATTTTATTTTTAAAATCATCAACACTGATAAAATAATAATCTACGCCATCTTTTTCAGTACCTCTTGCAGACCTTGTTGCTGCCGATACAGAAAATGCCAGTTGCGAAAATTGCTGCATCAGGTAATGGGTGATGGATGTTTTTCCGGCACCGGATGGAGCTGTGATAATTATGATTTTATTTTGAATGGACATTTGCAAAGAAAAGAAAAAAAGGGGATTGGTGGTTAAATTGTTGAATGGTTTGATGGTTGAATTGTTGGTTGGTTAGTTTACAAAACTATCAATCCATCAAATTGCTTTTTACTCCTAACACTTTTAAATATCACAGCATTGTTCAACAACAATAAAACAAAAAAACAATGCAACAATGCAACAATAAAACAATGTAACAATAAAACAATTAATCAATCCGCTTTATATCTGCTCCCAAAGCCTGTAAACGCAAATCAATATTTTGATAACCCCGGTCAATCTGGTCAATATTCTGGATCGTACTTTTTCCTTCGGCACTTAAAGCAGCAATCAGCAAAGCCACGCCAGCCCTGATGTCTGGACTACTCATGGTAATGCCCCGGAGCTTTTGTTGTCTCTCCAAACCAATCACAACCGCCCTGTGTGGATCGCATAAAATTATTTGTGCACCCATGTCAATCAGTTTATCAACAAAAAACAAACGGCTCTCAAACATTTTTTGGTGAATGAGTACACTGCCTTTTGCTTGTATGGCGGTTACCAAAACAATACTCAATAAATCGGGAGTAAATCCCGGCCAGGGATGATCGTAAATGGTTAATACACCCCCATCCATGTAGCGTTGTATTTCATACAAATCTTGCGATGGAATATGAATATCATCTCCTTCAAAATTCATTTGTATTCCTAATTGCTGAAACCTTTCGGGTATTACACCCAAGTGTTCCAACCCAACATTTTTTATGCGGATATCACTTTGTGTCATTGCAGCAAGGCCAATAAAGCTGCCCACTTCAATCATATCGGGTAACATCCTGTGTTCGGTTCCGCCCAAATAATTTACGCCTTCAATAGTAAGCATGTTACTGCCGATACCCGTAATTTTTGCACCCATGCGGTTTAGCATTTTGCACAATTGCTGCAGGTAGGGTTCGCAGGCGGCATTGTAAATATGGGTGATACCTTCGGCCATAACAGCGGCCATTAAGATATTGGCGGTTCCGGTTACGCTGGGTTCATCCAGCAAAATATCGGCACCTTTTAAAGCAGGGGCCGATAAATAAAAAAATCCGTCGCTGTTATATTCATAACCGGCACCCAATTTTTGAAACCCAATAATATGCGTATCCAATCTTCTGCGGCCAATTTTATCGCCACCGGGTTTGGGTATATAAGCTTTTTTAAATCTTGCCAACAAAGGCCCAGCCAGCATTACAGAGCCTCTCAACCTGCCGCTTTTCTTAAAAAAATCCTGACTGCTCAGGTAATCAACATTCACATCATCGGCCTGAAAAACACAGGTATCCCTGCTCAGCCTTTCGGTTTTTACATTCATTTCGCCCAATAACTCTATCAATAAATTTACATCGATGATGTCGGGAATATTATTGATGGTAACTTTTTCGGGTGTTAATAATACTGCCGAAATAATTTGCAAGGTTTCGTTTTTTGCACCCTGTGCAGTTATTTCTCCTGATAATTTTTTACCGCCTCTAACTTCGAATGAGCTCATAATTTTTATGCTGTGTTAAAAAGTATAATTATAATAATTGCTGCTAAAATAATTAAAGCAATTGAGGAATGTAAAATAAAAAACCCTGATATCAATTTATATTGAATCAGGGTTTACAAAAATTTTATAAATAGTTTTAATAACGTTTTTTAAAATTGCGGTTATTAGTTCTGTTATCGCTGCCACCCCGGTTATCACGGCCACCGGCTGCACCACCCCGGTTATCACGACCTCCAGCTGCACCACCTCGGTTATCACGACCTGGATTATTTCTTTGACCAAAGTTTTTTCTGTATCCAGCACCACCACCAGTTCGGTAATCATCTCTGTCCGTATGGCTATCGGTTCTGTGTTTTACAAATGGGCGATTATTAAATTCCAACTGTCCATCAGTAATACTGTTTAATTCGGTTTGAATATTATCATCATGCACCAATTCCTTATGCCAATTGCTATAAGTAAGTTTCATGTAATAGGCAATTGAATTTGCAAAGCCCTGGCGTTTTTCAGGATTCTCTTCTTTCAAAGCTTTATTAATAACTACCTCAATATTTTTTCCCAGATGATTAAACTTTGGATATCTTTTTGGATAGCCTAACACTTCTGGTTTTGCTTTTAGTGTTTCTCTGGTAGGAATGGGATAGGGACTCTCAACATCTAATTTAAAATCGCTTATTAAAAAAAGATGATCCCATAATTTATGGCGGAAGTCTTCCACATTTTTTAAATGCGGATTTAAAAAACCCATTAATTCAATCATAGACATGGCATTTCGCTGGCGCTTATCCTTGTCTTCAATAGTTAACAGGTACTCTACCATTTTTTGAATATGGCGTCCGTACTCCCTCATGGTTAAATGGTTCCTGGTAGTATTATACTCCATAGAATCAATATTAAAATTTTGCATCGGAACAAAGATACTGAAAAGCGGTACATTCAAAAATTTTCAGTCTTTAATAATAATCAGGGCATTTACAGCTAATAAAAACTAACGGGCAAATAATTTTTTGCTGATAAAAAATGCAATGGTTGCACCCAGGCTATCTGCAGCCCAGTCTAATAAATCGAATTGCCTGCCGGGTATAAAATATTTTTGAATTAACTCGGTTGCAATTCCCCACACACAGGTGGCAAGGGTAATTTTTATAAATAGCCGAAACTTCTCTTCAACACTTATTGTTGCTTTTTTAAACGGCATGCAAAAAAACAAAACTATACCGCCAAATAATGCAGCATGAACCAGTTTGTCGAAATTTACAATATCTAACCAGCCTACTTGTGGTATGCTTTTACCCGGTAAACAAATTAATACCAACACAAATAAAAACCAGGCAATGCCTGGTATAAATTTTATGGTTGACTTTATCATAATTGATTTAAAATATTTTACTGATCCCGTATTTTAAAATTATCCAACCAATGCACTATAAGCTTCGGCACTCATTAATGCTTCCACATCCTCAATATTTTCTACCGTCATTTTTATCATCCAACCTTCACCATAAGGATCGCTGTTTACCAACTCCGGTTCTGCATCTAATTTTGGATTTACTTCATCAATGGTTCCTTTTACAGGCAAAAATAAATCGCTTACTGTTTTAACGGCTTCAACAGTACCAAATACTTCTTCAGCATTCAATGTTTTTCCGGTTGAAGCAATATCTATATATACAATATCCCCCAATTCGCCCTGGGCAAAATCGGTAATGCCGATGGTTGCAATATTAGCTTCGATTGAAACCCACTCATGATCTTTTGTGTAGCGTAAATTGGCTGGAACGTTCATAATTATTTTTTGATTTTTGATTTTAAAAAACTTGTTGCAAGTTAAATAACCAGATGCTTAAAAAATAAAAATCATTCCTTAATAATTTCCATTTTCATCATTACTTCTTTTAATGGCCTGTCGTAACTGTCTTTTTCTGAGGCCGCAATTTTGTCAACCACTTCCATCCCGGATTCCACTTCTCCAAATACTGTATAGTTCATATCCAGATTTGGTGTACCACCATTCATTTTATAAATCATGCGCTGGGATGGAGAATATTTAAGTTTGTTATACATCTCAATATTATCCAATTCGCCATCGCTTATTTTTTTTCCATGAACAATATAAAACTGGCAACCACTGCTGGCTTTTTCAGGATTATTGGTTCTTGCGGCACATAAAGCACCTCTTTTATGAAATAACGAAGAATCAAATTCGGCCGGGATAGTATAGCCAACATCGCCACTGCCCAGCATTTCGCCGGGTTGGGCATTTTTGCTTTTTGGATCTCCGCCCTGAATCATAAAACTATTAATCACCCTATGAAAAAGCAGGCTGTCATAAAAATGTTCCGAAACCAGTTTTATAAAATTATCCCGGTGTAAGGGCGTTTTATTATAGAGCCTTACAATGATATCGCCAAAATAGGTGCTGATTTTTACACGAGGTCCTGCATGTTTTTTAAGCAGGGTTACACCATTAATAAATGTTGCAGAGTCGATCCTGGCAGGTTTTACAGCTATTTTTTTAACCGCTGGTTTCAGTTGATTTTGAACCGTTTTTTTTGCCGGCATCTTTTTAGCCTGTGCAATTAAATTTGTTGTACTGCAAAAAATTGAGAAGAAAAAAACTACCCTAAAAAATTTGTTCATAAAAATTACTTGGATTGGATTTAATAAAAATTGAAAAAATTATTGATTAAAAAATTGTTCGAAATACAATAATACATGGTCTTTCAAAAAATTTTCCTGTTCAAATAAATTGAAAGCCGGTAAAGGTTTTATCAGTTCAAAATGAGGCCAACCTTCTTCATCGTAGCCACTCAATGCATAATAACCGCTTTGGGCCAGCAAGGTACAAACGGCAATATGCATCAAATCCTGTTTTTGTTCTTTGCTGTATTCCTGTTTGCCGGTTCCTAATTCCTGTACGCCAATTATAAAAAGTACCCCATCCATATCTGGCTTAATACCATATTGCTCTTTTAATTTTATCCGCAGCTTTAACCACCTTATCTGTAAATCATCTTTTACCTGTTGCATACTGCAAATATAAATTTATTTGCCTTGCATAAATACTAACCGTATTGAGTTGGCAACAAAAAAAACCAAAGCATTACCTTTGAAAAAATTTTTTAGTAAATCCCATGTTACAGATTAGTTATATCCGCCAAAATACAGCGTTCGTTAAAGAGCGATTAAATATTAAAAATTTCAGCGCCATTTCTTCCATTGATTCCGTACTTATTTTAGATGAATTGGTTCGTAAATTAAAAGTAGAAAGCGAAACCCTGCAATCGGGTATGAATACAGCCAGTAAAGAAATTGGTATGCTGATGGGTAAAGGAGAAAAAGAACTGGCTGAACAAAAAAAACAAGAATTATCGCAAAGCAAAACAACTATTCAACAATTAAATGAAGAATTAAGTATCGCCGAAAAACAATTACAGGATGAGTTGATAAAATTTCCCAACCTGCCCCACATTACGGTACCAAAAGGCAAAACCCCGGAAGAAAATGAAACCATAAAAGAGGGTGGCGTAAAACCAAACTTAGCTGCAAATGCAGTACCGCACTGGGATTTGATAAAAAAATATGATCTGGTAGATTTTGAAACCGGCGCAAAAATTACCGGTAGTGGTTTCCCTTTATATAAAGGCAAGGGGGCTAAATTACAAAGAGCCCTTATTCAATATTTTTTGGATTACAATTGTGAAGCTGGATATACCGAATACCTGCCCCCATTATTGGTGAATGAAGCATCGGCTTACGGTACCGGCCAATTGCCCGATAAAGAAGGACAGATGTACCATGCTACAGCCGATAATTTGTTTTTAATACCAACAGCCGAAGTGCCTGTAACAAATATTTACCGGGATGAAATTGTAAAAGAAAGCGAACTGCCCATCAAGATGACGGCCTATACTCCTTGCTTTAGAAGAGAAGCTGGAAGTTTTGGCAGTGATGTAAGGGGATTGAACCGGGTACACCAGTTTGATAAAGTAGAAATCATTCAATTGGTTGAACCCGAAAAGAGTTATGCAGTGCTGGAAGAAATGGTTGCGCATGTAGAAAAACTTTTAAACAACCTCGAACTTCCTTATCGCATTTTGCGTTTATGCGGTGGCGATATGAGCTTTGCCAGTGCCCTCACTTACGACTTTGAAGTGTACAGTGCTGCCCAGCAAAAATGGCTGGAAGTAAGTTCTGTTTCCAACTTTGAAACTTTTCAGAGTAACCGCATGAAAACCCGTTATAAAGACAGTACTGGTAAAACACAATTGGTTCATACACTAAATGGATCATCGCTGGCATTGCCCAGAATTGTAGCCTGTTTGTTGGAAAATAATCAAACTGATAAGGGTATCAATTTACCTAAAGTGCTTCATAATTATTTTGGAAATTCTAAAATAAATACCGTTTAATCAATTATCCTATTTTCAATTTTTTATTAAACAAACTTTTGTTAGTATTAAATTTATACGAACCATTTTCAAATAACATTTTGTTACCGAGTCGTTAATTTAATCACTGCAACCGTTTGCAATTTTGTTTTTTGTAAAATTTATTCTACATCGGTGATTTATACATAATATAATTGGGCGAATTGCGTTTTGGATGAAATTTAATTTCACTAATGAGAAAAGCCAATAACCCTAACAGATCAAAATTTTCAATCGTTCCAAATTTAAAATTGCAGCTTTTAAATGCGTTGTTATTTTTAGTATTTACCTTAGGAAATATTTTTATAGCGCCTCTTTTTGCACAAAGCCCTGGCCTAATTGTAAGGCCACAGGCAGGAGGCAGCATTACCTTATTAAATCCCAATGGAGATAGTTGGGCATCTAGTGGAAACAGTGGTTTTATAAACAATGATAGTACCGAAAGCGAAATTCCATTTAAGGGTGTACCAGTAACTATTACCGAAACAACTGGCGATCTTAGCCAAGGGCCTACCGGGGGTTTTAGTGAAATTGTAAAACCCACTCCCGGGCATGGATTTTATGTACACAGCGATGGAACCAATCTTTATTTTAGAATAAGAATTGGTGGTATTGTAAGTGGCGCAAAAGGATATAGTGTATTAATTGATGCTGATTCAAAATTTGGATCTGCCGGCAGTAATGCCGATCCTAATTTTGTGGCATCTACATCTAACAACAATGGCAATGCAGGGTTTGAATGGGAAGTGGTTTTAGAAACCACTAAAAGGGTTGCCATTTATTCAGTAGATGGAACCAGTACCCCTGTTTTAGCCAACTCGTACACGCTTGCAACCAACTCACAGGTTGCGGTTGCATTCTCAACCGACTCCGGAAATCCTGATTATTTTTATGATTTTGTAGTGCCTATTGCTGGTTTTACCGGATATGCTTTTCCGCTAACTGCCAGCACTCCTTTGCGGATGAGTGCTACAACAGTAATGTCGCCCGGCCCAGCTACAGGAGGTGCCAAATCGGATATTTATGGTGTGGCTGCTTTTACAAATGCCAACAATGCTTATACCAGTATCATTAATAATACGCCATCCTTTACAGCAACCAATTTAAATACAAATGGATATGTAATTCCACCCGTATTGACAGCGGCCCCAGTTATGACAGTACCCATTCCAACAGGTACCAGTACTGTATCAGGTACCTGGACCCGACTTGATGCTACAAAAGGAAATACGGCTACAATTAACTTATATAAAAATGGGGTTTTAGTTGGCACAACAACCGTTACATCGGGTGGTACCTGGAGTATACCCGGTATTACTGCAACAACAGGAGATGTTTTTTATACCACTGCTCAAGCCAGTGGCGAATCGGTAAGCCCCAATTCCAATACCGAAACTGTAATTGGATGTACTGTTGCCAATACCAGTACTACAACCGGATTAAATTTTACTTGTAGTTCCGACAGGGGCATGATGGGCAACCGGCCTACAAATGCTTCTGTAAAATTATACCTTACTACAATTACTGGAAGAACCTTATTTGCAAATGATGCTACTGGAGCTTATTTGGTAACTTATCCCACTTCAACCAGCTGGCGGTACGATGATGTAAATACCCAAAGTGCCAGCGCATGTACTGGCGGAACTGCTGATGTTGCAACAGGGCAATATTCAATAACAGCAACCGAAACGGGCAAATGCGAATCGCCGGATGTGTATACGGGAGGCTGCAGTTTAGGAAGTACCACCGCAACACCTACCATTACACAAACTACCCTGTATACAGAAAATACAACAGTATCGGGTACCTGTGCAAGTGGCGCTACGGTTACTTATTTTAAAAACGGAATGCGGTTGGCAACAGTTGTAGCTTCTGGCACCAGTTATACTTTTAATAACCGCACTTTATACAATAGCGATGTAGTAACAATTATGGCACAATCTGCAGGATTATGTATGAGTGCAACCGTTAGCCGTACGGTGGTACAACTAACCCTTCCACCAATTATTAATACCAGCGCCAATGGCACTTTGGTTGCAGGAGCCACTACAATAACCGGCACTTCACCAGAAGCGGCAGGTACCGTTGTAAGTATTTATGAAAGTGGTATCCTTAAAGGTACTGCAACCGTTCAGTCAAACGGAACTTGGTCGTTTACATACACGGTGGTTAGTGGCAAAACTTATTATGCTACCGAACAGGCTTCGGGTGCCGCAGTAAGTGTGGCTTCCGCTACTGTTTCGGTACAAACAAATACAACCATTGTACCAACCATTACAGGTTCTTATAATGAAAATTCAAACCCAGTTAACGGTACCCTACCCTCATCATTTACAGGTAAAGTGTATTTGTATTTGGATGGTCAAAAAGTAGATAGTGTAAGTGTAACCAGTGCCACCACTTGGAGTATTCCGGTTAATGCAAGTATAAATTACAGATTATATACAGGTGGAGTATTAACGTCAACTGCCATGGCAACCGGTAATGCAGAAAATACGGTTACCTCTAACCAAGTAACTATTTCCTGTGCGGTACCAACAACGCCATCAGTATCACCAACATCTTCTACCATTTGTGTAAATGGAACAATAAGTTATACTTTAACAGCAGCCCAATCTGGTATTTTATATTCCGTAAGAGATAATACGGATGCAGTTAATTTGGGTATTTCCGGATTTGGAACTGGTGCAAATTTAACTTTAACCACGGCAGCTTTCAGTACGCCAGGTACTTATTCTGTACGAATAAAAGCCACCTCCCTTTCGGGTGCTGCCTGCGAAAGTTACACTACCGTAAGCGTTACAGTTAATGCGGCAACGGTTGCAGGTTCGGTTGCAGGGTCTACTTCTGTTTGTACCGGCACAAACAGTACCAACCTTAGTTTAAGTGGCCACACCGGCAGCATTACAAAATGGCAATTCTCTACCGATAATTTTTCTACCTCAACAGATGTTTCAAATACCACTACTAGTTTAACAGCAACAAATTTAACAGCAACCAGGCAATACCGGGCTGTTGTACAAAGCGGCGTCTGTAGTGTTGCAAATACTGCTGCAAGTATCATTACGGTTGATGCTGCATCTGTAAGCGGAACTGTTACAGGCAATGGTACCGTTTGTGCCGGAACCAACTCAACTACGCTTACACTTGCCAGCAATACAGGCTCGGTAGTAAAATGGCAATCCTCCACCAATAATTTTTCAACAGCTACAGATATTTCAAATACAACTACTAGTTTAACGGCTACCAATTTAACGGCTAATACCCAATACAGGGCCCTTGTTCAAAATGGGGTTTGTGCACAGGCAACAACAGCATCAGTAAGTATGTTGGTTAATGCTGCAGGCCAATGGGTTGGAGGAACATCCGGCAATTGGAATGTAGGCGCCAACTGGTGTGGCGGTGTACCAAGTGCCAGTTCAAATGTATCCATTCCGGCAAGTTCCACTGTAAATATCAGCACGGCAAATGTTACGGTTAACTCCATCAACATCAGTACAGGTGGTAGTCTTACCATGAATGGAGCCTATAATTTATCGATAGCAGCAGGTGGCACATTTACCAATACAGGCAATTTTGATGCAACAGCAAGTACAGGAAAAGTAATTTTCGTTGGGAACGCTACCGTTAGCGGAACTGTTGCTTTTAAAAATGTAGATGCCAGTGGTGCTTTGGATTTTGGAAGCGCAAGCAGCATCGATGGTAATTTTATTTTACAACCGGGAGGTTCAGTATCCGTAAACGCTCCAACATATACCTGCCCTGCCGGCACTTTAATTTATAATACTGGCGGAGTTTACACCCGTGGGTTAGAATGGAAACCCGTTTCAACAGGCAGTGGTTACCCCGCCAATGTAATTGTACAAAACAATACAACCATCAATTTTCCAGCAAATGGAAATGGATTTATTTGTAACGATCTTACGGTAAATGCCGGATCTAATTTGTCACAAAATTATTCAGGAGGCAGTGCCGCACTTACTGTGGGAAGGCATGTAACCATCAATGGCCAACTGTCGTTAGGCAGTTCATCTGGAGGTGATATTACACTCAATGGCAACTGGACCCGAAACACCGGTGGCTTTTTTAATCATAACAACCGGACCGTTACTTTTACAGGCAGCCCCGATGCTACCATTACTGCGCCAACAAGTGGATCAAGAGATGCTAATGGTGCTTTTGGAGGAGAAACTTTTTACAATCTTACAATCAATAAAACGGCAGCATCCAACTCGGTTTTACTTGGGTC
>JANPAP010000627.1:0-6781 GCA_031429975.1 Chitinophagaceae bacterium | reverse complement strand
AATAACACTGATATAAAACTTAAGCCTGAATTTTATTTCAAAACTGATTACTTATATCACTCGTGGAGTAAAACAGACAGGAATAAATTAAAGATGGAATTTCTATACGATAAATATAATAACGTGATTGAAATAAAGTATTTCATTAAAGATGAGTATATGTATAGTAAATTTTTTATTTACAGTTATTATTAAAAAACTACGTACAACATTAGGTTTGGCATTATTGGGGCTTGACGAATATTGCCTCAACATTTGTTCTTTATTGTACTTCAGTTCGGGCTCGACGTTACAAATTTGGCTTATGAATAAAACATCAGCAATATTGCAATCATCAACTTCGGTTATCGGCTGACGGAACTCGAATTCCCGAACAACGCTAAGCCTTTTTCGTAATGGCCATCATCTTTTTCTTACGCCCGGGGGCATTTGCAGGCGGGCAATCAACAGCAGCATCACTTTCATTCATTTGTTTGGGATCAAAAGTTTTTAATGCAGCTTTCATTTCTAAACTATGCTGCATTTTATCATAAATTTTATGAATCGTATCCAGCTTTGCAATATAAATACTGCGGCCATGTGTGCCCACAACCAATTCATTTTCTCTTTCCTGAATTACCAAATCATGTACCGGAACCCTTGGTAAATTATTACCCATACTCATAAAAGTTTTTCCCATATCAAAAGAGCTGTACACTCCATTATCAGAACCCACATAAATGATATTCTCTTTGTAGGCATCTTCTTTAATTACATTCAATGGTTCGGCAGGTAAGTTACTGCCCAGCTGTTTCCAGGTGGCTCCATAATCTTCACTCATAAATAAATAAGGTTCAAAATTATCATAGCGGTAACCATTTAAAGTAGCATACACTCTGCCCTCTTTAAATTTAGATGCAGTAACCCGGCTCACCCATAAACCTGCTGGTAAATTTTTACTCACTAACGTCCAGCTGTAGCCGCCATCTTTACTCAGTTGAATATTGCCATCATCGGTACCCACATACAGCAAACCAAATTTTAAGGGCGATTCGTTTATTGTTGTTATGGTACCATAAGGAACTTTACCAGCTTTTTTGCCGTTTGATAAATCGCCACTAATTGCAAAAATATCTTCGGCTTTATTTAAACTTCTATGCAATTTATTACTGCCATAATAAAAAATATCTTGCTGATGTTTGCTCAACAAAATGGGTGTTTGCCAGTTATACCGCAGCTTTTGTTCTCCCAAATCATGCATGGGGTGAATGAATAAGGGCGTTCCTCCATCGGTATTATTTCTAAAATAATAACCAAATTGAAAACCGGTATAAGCCGTTTTATTATCACGAGTATCAATCTGCACCTGCATGCCATCGCCATCTCCAATGGCTTTCCAATTGTATTCATCGGGTTCCATTTCTTTTTTTTCTTCGGCAAATGAAAAATCATTCGCAGTGCCATTGGTAGATGAAGCTCCCATCCAGGATCCATTATCCTGTAAGCCTCCATACACATTATACGGTGTAGCATTGTCAACCGTAATATTATAAAATTGACCCGCCGGAACACTGCTTGCTTTAAACCATTTTTTGCCATTGTCGTAAGTGATATTACAACCACCATCATTACCGGCAATCCAGTGACTGTCTTTTTTCGGATTTGTCCATACACTGTGCCAATCGCCATGCGTATTATCTTTATCAACGGCAGTAAATGTTTTGCCACCGTCGGTACTTACAATAATGTTGGTTCCAAAACTGATCACTTTGTTTTCATCGGTTGGCGATACATAAATTTTTCCAAAATAATATCCATAACTGCTGTACACATTTATATCTTTTGTGTTTACTTTTTTCCAGCTTTGTCCGCCGTTATCACTGCGGTAAATTTCGCAACCGTAAATGCCTGCATTTTGAAAACCATCATCGGCAATCAACCAATCATACACATCGGTTGATTTTAATTTTCCGGAACCAATCATTTCCTTCAAACCAACAGCTGTATATTTTTTTGGAAACCCATTTTTTAATAAAAACGTATCCAGTTTATTATTGTTGAGCAATGCAAATTTTTCTTTGCTTATATTTTTAAAATCAGCAACTACATATTTAGAAGTATCTGTTTTTTTTGTTGCCGTATCGGGTTTAATGGCGTTATTATCTACTACTGCATAAACAATCTGTGGATTTTTTTGAAACACCGCAACACCAATTCTGCCAACCGTAGCTCCGTTTGGGAAACCGCTTCCAGCCTGTGTTATCAGCTTAAAGGTTTCGCCGCCATCATTGCTTTTATAAATACCACTATTACTTCCGGTGGGTACAAAATCCCATGCCCTACGGGTACGAAACCAGGTACAGGCATACAGTTCATCCGGATTTTTTTGATTGATGTCCATCTCAACAGCGCCGGTATTTTCATCAACACTTAAAGTTTGTTTCCAGGTTTTTCCGCCATCAGTTGTTTTGTATACACCCCTTTCTTTATTGGCCGAATATAAATGTCCCAATACTGCAACCCAAGCAACCGCATCGTTAGTAGGATGCAAAATTATTTCGCCAATATGATGACTTTCGGGTAAACCCAGATACTCCCAGGTATTTCCATTATCAACCGATTTATAAACTCCAGTACCGCTGTAACTGCTGCGGCTGCTGTTTACTTCGCCGGTGCCAACCCAAATAATATTTTTTTTCTTTGCCATATCTGCCGACCAGTTTACGGCAATATCACCAATACTGTATGCCAATTCATTTTCAAAAAGTGGTTCAAAACTCAATCCATTATTTACAGTATGCCACAATCCGCCACTGGCATAAGCCACAAAAAACTCAGTTGGATCTACCGGGTTTACTTCAATATCCACTACCCTTCCATTCATTTGCGTTGGGCCGATATTTCGAAAACTGATATCTTTTAAGAGACTGTTTTTTTCTAACATTTTAATTTTTTCCAATCCCTTCATTCTATCTTCGGCACTGGTTGGTTTTACCTGTGCGGTAACTGTTAAAAAAAGAAAGGGCAACATGGCAGTTAAAAAAGAAAGGGTAAATTTGTTGGAATATTTCATCGATAATTATTTTGATTATGCAAAAAGGGTTTCTAAAAATACAGCAATTCGTTTTAATGCTGGCAGGCTTATTTTTATTTTCTATTGGCAGCATTGCACAATACAAAGACTTTAAACTTTCGCCACAAGGTGATACCTTAAATGCAATTGATAATAAAGATTTAAAACAAGGAAAATGGGTAAATACCGTTGGCGAAATACGTGGTGAGCCCGGTTATGATGAGGAGGGTTATTTTAAGGATAATAAAAAAACAGGTTTTTGGAGAAGGTATAATAACACTGGCGATATTATTGCCATTGAACATTATCGTTTTGGAGGTAAGGATGGAATACAGCAGTACTTTAATTTTTTAGGCACTCTCGAAAAGCAGGAAGAATGGAGGGGCTATAACCCGGATGCGCCTTATGATACTATCCCGATTTTTGGAACCGCCAGTAATGAAATATTGGAATATAAATTGGTAAAAGCTGAGCAATACAGTGTGCCCAATGGCGAGTGGAAATATTTTGATGGCGGTGGCCGGTTGATGAAACTGGAACGTTACGCCGGCGGTCAATTGCTTAAAGAAGGGGCACAACAAAAAAAGGAAGTTGTTGCAAGTGCTGCTGAAAAACCAAAAGAAAAAGTTAAGACAAAAGAAATATTAGAGTACGAAAAAAAATACAGTAAAAAGAAAAGAGACCAGATGGAGAGAGACGGGAAAACAAGTTTATAAAAATTTATTCGTCGTCCATTTTTTCTTTTATTTCCTCCGATATTGTTATCAGTAATTTATCAATGCGCTGGCCATCCATATCAACAATTTCAAAAGTAAAACCACGCCATTCAAAATGATCGCCGGTTACAGGAATGCGTTCCAATTCGTGTAATACAAATCCAGCAACGGTATCAAATTCATGTTCATCTTCATTCAGCCAAATGGTTTTTTCGAAGTGACTTAAAAAATCATAAAAGGTAATTTGGGCATCTACCAGGTACGAACCATCGGGGCGTTTTACAATTTCATATTCTTCCTGTCCGCTTTGTGGTACATCACCAACAATTGCTTCCAAAATATCGTTCAGCGTTATCATGCCTTCCATGGTGCCATATTCGTTTACAATAAAGCAACTGTGAATTTTTGTTTCTTTAATTTTTTCCAGCAATTGGTAAGGCCTGTTATTTTCGGGAACAAATAAAGCAGGTTTTACCAGATCGCCCAAACGGGTGCCCGGCTTGGCTTTTAACAACTCCTTGATATAAATGATTCCCTTTATTTCATCAATCGATTTATCACAAACCGGATAGGTATTAAAATTTATATCATCTACTTTATCAATAATTGTTTGCACTGTATCATCCACATCAAACCATTCAATTTCGGTACGATGTGTCATCAGTCCGGTAATTTTTCGATCGCCTAAATGAAACAATCTTTCAATAATATCTTTTTCTTCTTCATCAATAGTACCATGCTCACTGCCTTCGGTAATCATTGCTTTAATTTCTTCTTCTGTTACGGCATTATCAGATGCAACTTTTACATTGAAAACTTTAAAAATAAGATTGGTGATATTGTTCAATAACCACACCACCGGATGAACAATTGCTGATAATAAATTCATAGGACCGGCAACCATTCTGGCAATTTTTTCTGCCCTTATCAATCCCATTTTTTTGGGCACCAGCTCGCCAAGTATGATGGATAAAAAGGTAACCGCAATTACAATTAAAGTTATAGAAATAGAAGCGGCATAAGGTTTTAGTATTGCAATATTTTCTATAAAAGGTTTTAGTTGTTCGCTGAATTTTTCGCCAGAGTATACACCCGTTAAAATAGAAACCAAGGTTATGCCGATTTGAGCTGTTGGCAAAAATTTTTCTGGATTTTCTGCAAGATGTAATGCCGCTTTTGCTTTTAGATCGCCTTTATTAGCCATCCCTTCGAGCCTGCCTTTTCGGGCACTTACCAAGGCAAGTTCACTCATTACAAAAAGGCCATTTATTAAAATCAACAATAACAGTATAAATACTTCAGCCATATTTTTCTACCAAGGTAGTTGTTTAAGTTTGGGTTAATTATTACAAATATCAGTATTCTATTTTAATTGAAATTTTTTGCAATCAATTACAAAATAAACTGCGGAAGTAAATTATGCAAGCCCCCATTTATTATTAAATAGTTTTCCGCTTACAAATCCAATCAGCAAACCTATGAGTGCACCACAAATTATATCAGTAGGATAATGAACCGCTACATATAATTGAGCATAACAAATTGCAGTAGCCCAGGCAAAAAACAACCAGCCCCATTTGCCAATACTATTTTTTAATGTGCTAAAAAAAAACATGGCCATTGCAAAATGATTGGTGGCATGCGATGAAGTAAAACTGCTGCTTTGTGGAAAATGCAATCCGGGTAAAATTCTTACCCATTGCGAAATGGCTGGATCGTTGCAGGGCCGCAGACGGAAAATATTTCCCTTTATCAAATCACTGCTTATAAAATCGCTGAGCATAATGGTAATAGCTGCAAACAGAATCCACCAAAAACTTGTTTTTTTAAAATTGAACAATACCAATAATATCAGGAAAAAATAAAGTGGCACCCACATTTCTGCATTGCGCAAAAACGGGAATATTCCATCCAAAAATGGATTGTGCCAACTGGCATTAATAGTTCGAAGTATACTCCGATCCCACGCTACAATTGTATGCATTTACTGAAACTGCTTTGCTCAAAAATAATTAATCTATTTTTGCTGGCGCCTAAAATAATACTGCATGTTATTTTTACAAAAAATTCCCCGTTTAATAAGATGGCTTTTTTCGGTATTACTGATTTTTTTATTGGTAATGACTTTACTGCGGCTTGTATTTTATTTACGCTACAACCCTTTAGGGAAACCATTTTCAGGATCTGCCATGCTCATGGGGCTTCGTTTCGATATTAAGTTTGCCAGTATTTTGATACTGTGTATTTTAGCGCTTTGCAGTTTTCCAATTATAAATCCATTTAAAAATATTAAGGCAAAAAAAATCTGGAACAGCCTGCTCAGCATTATTTTTTTTATAACATTGTTATTTTATGCGGTAGATTATTATCATTACGATTACCTGCAACAACGCTTAAATGCATCCTTTCTGAATTATTTTAACGATGCCAGTATTACCATTAATATGGGCTTGCAATCGTATCCGGTTTTCAGTGTTTTGCTGTTGATTCTTTTACTAACTTTTATTATCAGCATCCTTTTAAAAAATATTTTATTTTATTATCAAACGCAGTTTGTAATAAATAAAACAAGGGGCGTTGGATATTATGTACTGTTCTTTTTGCTTTTAGCATTGGGCGTTTTTGGAAAATTGGGACAGTTTAATTTAAGATGGAGTGATGCATTTACTTTGACTGATAATTTTAAAGCCAACCTTGCCCTCAACCCTTTTCAAAGTTTTTTTAGCAGCCTAAAATTTAGAGATACCAAACCGGATATAAACAAGACCCGGCAATACTATCCGCTGATGTCAACTTATTTTAACGTACAACATAAAGACAGTGTTTTGCTGAATTATGAAAGAGATTATTCCGGCGAAAAAATAATCATCAATCAACCAAATGTAGTGCTGGTAATTTGCGAAAGCTTTTGCATGTTTCGCAGCAGCATGAGTGGCAATCCATTTAATACCACCCCCTATTTTAATGAGCTGAGCCAACAAGGTGTTTTTTTTGACAGATGTTTTACGCCATC
>JANPAP010000626.1:0-2549 GCA_031429975.1 Chitinophagaceae bacterium | reverse complement strand
CATACCATTCCATATCCGCCTCTTGTTTTGTATCAATGGCCAGCACCACACACTGGCTGCCAAACTGCTCACTCAATTCCTTTATCAGTTGTGGGTTTTTAAATGCTGCAGTATTTACTGCAACTTTATCTGCACCTTGTTGCAATAAAATTGAAACATCTTCGATTGAGCTTATGCCACCACCTACTGTAAATGGAATGTTGATATTTGCCGCAATTCTTTTTACCAACGAAACCAGTGTTTTTCTTTTTTCAATGGTTGCCGTAATATCCAAAAAAACAATTTCATCGGCTCCTTGTTGCGAATAAAATATGGCCAGTTCCACCGGATCACCGGCGTCTTTAATCGATTCAAAATTGATTCCCTTAACGGTTCTGCCATCTCTAATATCCAGGCAGGGTATAATGCGTTTACAAAGCAATTTTTTTATTTTAATGATTAATTATTTATTGCAACAAGCTCCTGCAGGGTTAGATTACCTTCATAAATTGCTTTACCAATAATTGCGCCTTTGCAACCAATTTCTTTTAATGCAAGCACATCTTTCATAGTACTTACACCACCACTTGCAATTAATTGTATTTCGGGATGTTCTTCCAAAATTCTTTTATACAAATCTATTGAAGGCCCTTGCAGTGCGCCATCTTTAGCGATATCTGTACAAAAAATATTGGTAACACCCAGCCCCAACATCTTACCAATAAAATTAAAAATATCAATGCCGCCTTCTTGTAACCAAGCGCTTATTTTAATTTTTTCATCCAACACATCAGCAGCAATTAAAAATTTATCAGTTCCAAATTCCATCAACCATTCTTCCAAAATTTCTGGATGGGTTACTGCCAAACTTCCAACGGTTACAATTGCAGCACCGGCATTAAAAATAGTTTCAACATCCTTTATATTTTTTACTCCTCCACCAAAATCAATGGTAAGTTTTGTTTTGGAAGCAATATTTTCCAATACTTTTAAATTAATAAGGGCGCCTGCTTTTGCACCATCCAGATCAACGATATGTAACCGGGTGATACCAACATCTTCAAACAGCAGGGCAACATCCAATGGGTTACTGTTGTACATTTTTTGCTGTGCAAAATCACCATTGGTAAGGCGTACACATTGGCCGTTAATAATATCAATTGCAGGAATGATTGTCATGATAGATTGATAAAATTGTTTAAAATTATTTCTCCGGCAATGCCAGATTTTTCAGGATGAAATTGTACTGCATAAAAATTTTGTTGCTGCATGGCAGCACTGTATTGCAACGTATAATTAGTAGTGGCAATTGTTTGTGCATTCACCTCAGCATAATAACTATGTACACTGTAAACAAATGCAGCATCCTGCAATCCATTAAATAAAATGGATTGATAATTGCAAATCGTATTCCAACCAATTTGCGGTACTTTCATATTTTGGGATGAAAATAATTTTACATCCGCATCAAATATTCCTAAACAATTTGTATCGCCTTCAATAGAATGTTTACACAACAACTGTAAGCCCAAACAGATGCCCAGCACGGGTTGCCGGAGATTTACAATTACTGAATCCAACTTATTTTCCCTCAATGAATTCATGGCTGCAGCTGCATGCCCTACTCCCGGAAAAATAACTTTGTCTGCCTGTTGTATCAAAACAGGATCATCGGTAATAATACTGTCTGCTCCCAATCGTTGCAAAGCATATTGTACACTTTGCACATTGCCTGCGTTGTATTTTATGATGGCTATCATTTAATTAATTTTTATACATCTTCACAATATTCCTTTTGTTGTTGGCAGTGCATTGTTATACAAATCTCTTTTCACTGCCATCTTTATTGCCTTTGCAAATGCTTTAAATATTGCTTCAATTTTATGATGTTCATTTTGGCCGGTAGCTACAATATTTAAATTACATTTTGCAGCATCGCTGAAAGATTTAAAAAAATGAAAAAACATTTCAGTTGGCATTTCACCAATTTTTTCCCTTTTGAAATCTGCATCCCAAACAATCCAGTTACGGCCTCCAAAATCAATTGCAACCTGTGCAAGGCAATCATCCATTGGCAATAAAAAACCATACCGCTCAATGCCTCTTTTATCGCCCAATGCTTTAGCCATTGCTTCTCCCAACGTAATACCAATATCTTCAATGGTATGATGTTCGTCAATTTGTAAATCGCCTTTACAATCAATTGTTAAATCAATATTTCCGTGCCGGGATAATTGATCAATCATGTGATCAAAAAAAGCAATGCCGGTATTGATAGAAGATTTTCCTGTTCCATCAAGATTGATTGTAATTGAAATTTTTGTTTCGTTTGTATTTCGATTATGATCCAATTTTCTTGCAGGCAATTTTAAATACTGATAAATATCAACCCAGTTATTTGGTTCCAGCACAATAACATTTTCTCTGAGTTCATCAATATTCCCAACTGTTTTTGCAACAATCAAATTTCCGTTTAACCACAATCCTTTACAACCCAAATTTTTTGCAAGTTGCATATCGCTTAAGCGGTCGCCAATTACAAAAGAATTTTCTACATCATAATCTGCATT
>JANPAP010000625.1:0-7974 GCA_031429975.1 Chitinophagaceae bacterium | reverse complement strand
TAATGATAACTGGCACACCTGGATCAACACCTGCAGATTGCATAATGGGTAGCAAGGTTGCACCAAATGCCTGAAAATCTTCCATAGTTTCCCAAATATCCGATACCTGTAAATTTTCAGGATCGCCAAAACATACATGGTAATTTCTTCCTTTTGGAGCCCCTGCACCTGCAGCATCGAGTTTTGCTATTACTTCATTATAAATTGCTGTTGTAAATCCGGCTGGTGTAAATCTAAATAAAAATGACATGGTTATGATTTTTAAGTGTTAAAAAATGAAATATGTTTATAGTTTAATATAAGCTTTTATTTTTGCCATTGTATTATTAAAATTTACGACCTTATTGGTTTTATTTACCAGCAATTTAAACCTGCAACATATTTAGTGCGAATAGAATTAAAAGCTTTTATAAATAGATCCATTTTATTGAAGTAGCAGTTGCTTTTTTCATTATCGTTTTGGTTTAAAGAAGTACTTGTTGGTCAAAATACCAACAAGGGCGGAAAATCATACAGACCAGTTTGCAGAAGTTAAAATAGTTGTACCTTATTTGCGGAAACCTGACGTTGATTCTATCATTAACATCTCTTTCGTAGGAGGCTATTACAGGTTCATTAAATGGAAAAGCATTTATGGCATTATTAATTTTTACGCCATTACGCCCTTGTTGGTCTTATGACCACAACTGCTCGGAACGTTTGTCCACATTCTTTTGTAATTGTTGATAGTTTTTTTGAAATGCTTTGTTTTTGAATACTTGCTTTGTATTCCAAAACTGTTATGCATACAATAGACAAACTGTTATCGTTTATTTCAAAAGAAGATTTTGTTCAGTTTGCCCACGACACAAATGTCGATAAACACACTAAGAAATTACACGGTGAACTCTTGTTTAAATTATTACTTTATTGCCTTGTTACTGAAAAAGATAATAGTTTGCGTGGCATGCAGTCCGCTCTGGAATCTTCTGTTTTTAGAGCTTTGGCTGATATTTCACAAGATTCAAAAATTGTACATAGTTCAATAAGTGAGCGGTTAAATATCATCAATCCTTTCGCCCTTGTTGGTATGAGCGCAAAAGTGCAACTACTACGAAGGCCTTTGTTGGTCTTATTGACCAACAAACGAAGCGGTAACCATTTAACTTTTTTAAAAACATACAGATTCATCTATGATGTTGGTCAATAAGACCAACATCGGCACAAAAAGTGAGCGGTTAAATATCATCAATCCTTTATTTTTTGAAAAAGTCTTTAAACATTGTGTGCAGAAATACGGGGATAAATCAGGTGCTGATAAAAATGATATTGTTCGTTTTGATTCAACTATTATTTCCTTAAGTACCAGTTTAATAAAAATAGGATACAATCTAAAAGGGGGTGACGCACAAAAATATCAGTTACTAAAGTTTGCTGTTGGATATTCCGATTTACCGGAATGCATTTGTTTTTACACAGATAAAACTTACAACAGCGAAAATGTGGCACTTACAGCAACCATTGTAGCAAATCAATTCAATAAAAAACAGATTAATGTTTTTGACAGGGGCATTACAGCCAGGCACAATTATGATAAACTTACTACTAATAAAATCTTGTTTGTTTCGAGAATAAATCCGGGTACAAAGCAAGAGCTGCATATAGCTTCAAAAATAAAAAAGCCAATCAGTACCAAAACGCTAAATATCAGCAGTGATAAATGGGTTTATTTATTTACTCAAGCTAAGCGAAGGTCAATTGATCCCGTGCGCCTTATCGAAGCCAAAACCAAGGCTGACGGCACCTCTATGGTATTTATTACAAACATTGCAGCAATAGATCCTGCGGAGATCACAGAAATTTATAAGTCGAGGTGGGATATCGAAGTGTTTTTTAAATTCATAAAACAACACTTAAGCTTTTCACACTTAATGAACAGAACTGAAACGGAATTAAGGTAGTCATGTATGTAACTACGACCTTGGCAATATTACTTACAGCATATAAAAAACTATATCATCTAAAAGATTTCAAAATACCAAAACGAAAATTTGCACAGGAACTGGAAAATGATCTTATTTATGCTTTAGTAATTATGTGCAATGGAGATGCAGAGATCGCAAAAAAATTGATCTATAAAAATACTTCTTAAACGTTCCGAACAGTTGTGGTGAAGACACGAACCAAGGCCAAGCTGCCCTGGGACAGCCTTTTACAACTCGTTTATTTAATAATTAAAACGCTACTATTTTATGGGTATATATTTCATTACCTGTTGCAACCTGCACTACCAACACCTGTGTGTTATGTATTGAAGTAATATTGGTAAACTCATATTTATTGTTACCGCTTACTGATTGCTGAATGGTTTTGGCAATTATCCTTCCGTTCATATCTGCTACCCTTAATGTAACCGGTGTGCTGTTTTTTGTAAAATAATTTATCATAATGCTCCCTGTGGTATTTTGTAACACATTTATTATATAATTATTCTTTGCTGTTTCCCTGTTATCTGTTTTTATTACTGAAGAATAAAAATATTTGCCTGAAGGAAGCTGTATTTTAATACGGTAGTATATTACTGCTGATGAAACCGAACTGATATTATCCGTAAACCTGTACATTGTATTAGTGTTTACACCTGTGGCTGATGTATTGAACACTGTTTTAAATTCCATTCCGTTTTCGCTTCTTTCCAATTCATATTTCTCTTCACCAGTTTCACTTTTAATAGTCCATTGTACAGCTACCTTCTGGCCGGATAATGGAACAGCGCTTAAAGAACCGAATTTGGCACCAAGGATACCAATATTCCACAGTACATAACCCCTTGCTGTATCCTTACATCCATTACGGATTTCCGTTACCACTAACTGGTGCCATCCTGAATCGGAGGTAAGTGGGTTTTGAATACTGGATAAAAAGCCTTTTGAATTGCTCCAGTTCCACAATAAACCCAGTGAACCGCCGTAAGTTGTTATGTAATTGCTCAACGTAGTATCTCCACCTAATAACTGGGCTGTATTGGTAAATGTTTCATTCAACACACCAAAAGACTGAACAGTAGCCACTGGTTTGTAATTATCTAAGCCTATTACCACCGAGTCTTTATTTTGAGGGCATGCTGCACTTGCAGAAGCAGTAAGATAATATTTGCCGGCTTTATTTATAGTTATTACACTTGTATCTGATCTGCCAACAATATTACCATTGGTGGTACTCCAGTTGTAATACCTGCTATTATCTATAGTTGCAGGCGATAACGTCACACTGCTTCTTGAACAGGTTAGTATTTGAGGATTTAAAATGGTAGCTGGTACAACTGGTGCATCTAAAAATGAATAAGGCCCTGCAAAGTCAGACAATGCTGAACTAAAACTGGCAGAAGACCTTGTTTTAATCATGATCCTGGTAAAAGGGGGGTTGCAACTGTTGCCTGAAGTATTGTTGAATGCAGGGTCAATTCCGATTGAACTTAAATCCACCGCTGCTTCTGAAAACTGTCCTGTGGCATTTGATAAAAAGTAGTAACTGTTTGCAATTGAACCAAGGTCTTTTGAAGCTGTTCCCCAGGCCGGGCCGGTAATGGACGCTGAATTTACTGAACCCCAAAGGGGTAATGTACTGCCTGCTTTTGCTACTATTTTAGCATATCCCCAACTGACGCCATTACCATCTCCATAAAATTCACCCGGTACAAAATTGAATTTTTGCTGACCATAGGTGTTTTGATAAGTAGTCACATTTACCCAGATATAAATTGAAATATCTGTAACAGTAGTATTAGAGTAGTTTAAGCTAACATCTATATCACCAATTTTTTTAAGGCTGCCATCTGAATTAAACTGAAAATCCTCATGCCCACCTTTTGCAGTTAGGCCAGAATTTGAAAAAACACCCGTGATGGTATCATACGCAATTCTGTTTACATATAATTCAAAGTCCACGTACCTGTTACCTGTGGTGCCTAAAATTGTAGAACCCATACTCAATATTAAATGGCTGGGATTTGTAGTATTAACGTTAGTACCGTTTCTTCTCATAGATGCATAGGCATCTATTATGTCTGATTTATCCTGAACTGATCCGCCTGTTGGGGAAGTGCCCCAAATGCCGGGGTTATTGCCGTTTTTACTTCCTGTTGCAAAGCAGGTTTTATCATTATTATTGTAATCTCTGCCGTAGATGGCATCCATGTGTAAAAAAGTATCTATTACACTAAACCGGGGTAAACTGGTGCCCTTTGTAAAACTGATATTTTTTCCACTTGACAATTGCGTTTTAAATGAAGCAGTTCCAGTAGTGTCAATAACTCCTATGCCGGTACCGGCACTTGTTTTAAACCAGTCGTGTGTGCCTGCAGCAATGAAAGTACCATTCTGGCGATAGTCTGAATACAGGTCGCCATCAATACCGAAATTGGCTACTAAAGCGCTGTTTTGAATTTGTGCTGAACTTGAAAGTGTTGCTAAAGTAGTAAGGACTACTAAAGTGAGGGTAGATGTTGTAAAAGTTTTCATTTTCTTTTGGATTAAAATTTTTTAATTTGGGTTTACACATAGTATATCCCATGTTGTGCCATAATTTAAGTTATTGATTTACATTAGTTTAGTTAGCTCAAGTTTTAAATGTTTTCCATTTTTAGGAGTAGAATTCCAAAAAAAATAATTCGCTTTTACGCCGATGTTGGTCTTATTGACCAACATCCGAAGTGTAAGCCGTATTACTATTGCGAAAAACATATACTTTCACTACATTCATTTGTGGAAAAATACCCGATATATTAGCCAGAGTTTTATACAGCCACTATTTTAGAGTGGAAGCCATTATTGAAACCTGATAAATACAAACAGATAATTATAGAGAGTCTTCAGTATCTAGTTTCCAATAAACAAATAACGCTGTATAGTTTTGTAATCATGAGCAATCATATTCACCTGATATGGCAGGTATTGCCTGATAAAACAGCACAGCAGGTGCAGCATAGTTTTATGAAATATACTGCTCAACAGATAAAGTTTGATTTGGTAGCCAATCATCTAGTGGTGCTTGAAAAGTTTAGGGTAAATGCAAAAGACAGGACTTACCAGTTTTGGGAACGTAATCCCTTAGGAGTTGAACTTCGATCGCATGATGTATTTATGCAAAAACTGGAATACATTCACTGGAACCCTGTAAAAGCAGGATTGTGCAGTTTGCCTGAAGAATATTATTATTCATCAGCGAAGTTTTACTGGACCGGCATCGATGATTACGCCATTGTTGGTCTTATGACCAACAATTTAAACCTTATATCCTGTAACGTCTTCTGTAAGATTGCTGGTAAACAGTGCTTGTTGGTCATAAGACCAACAAGGGCGTTTCAAAGAGGCTGGATCAATTATTACTCATTGTTTAACAAAGAAGAAGCACATGGTGTATTTTATTATTTGAATGAACTAATCCGTAAGTGGATAAAGAACACATATAAAATAATAGGCAGAAAGAGATTGCATAAGAAATATCAATTGATACAAGCCGAAAACCCATTGTTGTTTTATCATTGGAAGATTGGAATAAAAGCATGACTGGATAACAAGAGCCGTATGAAGGGAGACCTTCACATACGGTTCTGTGAGCGGCTTAAGTTGGAAATTACCGGTTCCGATCAGCAACATGCTGTCATCAATATTTTTATTCAATAAATGAGATTTTATAAAAGTAATAAATGCCTGTAAACTAAAAATTTACAGGCATTGATTTTTATTGCAGATTTAAATTTCCACGAATAAGAAATTGTTTATTGTCCTTAACATTTAATAAAGCGCCTGTTGGAATTGTGTAAGGAATATCGAGTATGCAATTGCCGCCAGTAATGGGATTAATAATAATTTGATTACCCGAATAAATATTTGTTGGAGGTTTGATGTGGTTGGCCCAATTGCTGGTATCACTCCAGTTTCCATCTCCAATAAATTGGTAAGTAGTATAAAAAGTACCCACCCAATTTTCAATATTAAAACTGCGTAATTTTTGATTAACCGAAATGGTAAATGGTCCGGCTGGGTATGTAAACTTTTCGTTACTGATATAACCTGTTTTGCCAGTTGCAAAACAAATCCCTTCAGCCTGTCCCATTACGGTGGCATTGGGTAAATCGATTTGGCGTTTATTACCGCTGAAATATTTTTCGCCGGAATAGTCTGATAAAATTTGCAGGTAATGGTTACCCAATCCTGTGTTTTGATAACCCATTAAAACTACTAAGTTTTGTCCGGCAATTTTATCAGCAGCGGTAACCAAAAAATTAGTTGCTAAAGTTTCTACCGGTATAGCAATATAATTGCCGGCAAGGGTACTGTTAATGATGTAGTGGGTGCTGTTATTATCAATCCAGTTTTTTGAAAACAGGTGGATTTTATCATTGTCAATAATCATGGCTTCGCAATCAAATTTTGTATTGTTGCTGGCACCTGAAACCGGTGGTTGTACCTGGTCGGCATAAATAAAATTGATGACACTTATTTGTTGAGAAGGAATGATGACATTGGGATTGCTGTGATAATCGGGAATGGCACTGATGGGGATTTTGTAAATTTTTAAATCGGCTCTACCACCATTGTAGTTGTTGCCAAAATCGCCGATGTATAAATAGGTGCCGTCAAAAGCAATGTCTTCCCAATCAACATTAGTAGCCCCTGCCAAACGCAGGGTTTGTTGTAAGGAATTGGTTAGTGTATCGATGCGGTATAAGTAGCACTGCCACCACCATCATTAAAACTCCATAAAGCATTTGCAGCAATTTGCAGTCCGCTGGATTCGATTAATGAATCGCTAATTGGATCCACTTTTATTACAGGAACATAATTACTGATTGTGTAAGTACAACTGCCATTGTTGTTGGTTGCCGATGGATTGTAATTGTTTGCTAATGGATCGGTACAACCATTTACCTGACTGAAACTATTTAAAGAAAAATGAAAAAGGATTGCAGCATACAAAAATTTAGATCTGAAAAAAATATTCATAAACAGTTTGATTTTTGAGCATCAATTATTAAAAAAAATGATTTTGTACTTATTTTAAACTTGCTCCCTGGTCAATCCAGCAGCGTAACAAATCTCTTTCTTCGGGAGTGATATTTGTTTTATTATTCTGGGGCATTGTTTTGGTAATTACTGCCCGTTGCATAATTTTTTCTTTCATTTTTACAATGTCCTGTGGCGTATCAAATATAACGCCATTGGGTGCAGCAGTATACACATCATCGGTTGGTTTGGATGAATGACAACTTATGCAGCGTTTATTAATAATGATATTTATTTCACTGAAGCCTACTGTTTTTTTACATTCAGTAGCATCTTTTATCGGAGCAGTAATAAAACAAACGCCCAGTAAAATAAATACTGATACCGGTAAAATATAGACATTGTACTGCCCTTTTTCTTTCAGGTTCAGGTAATGTTTTACACCTGCAGTGCCCAACGAAATTGCGGCCAATACCGCCCATGAATATTGATGTCCGAATGTGCTGGGAAAATGATTGCTGATCATTACAAATAAAACCGGCAGGGTAAAATAATTATTGTGCAGCGATCTTGCCAATGCTTTTTTGCCAAGCGATGGATCCAGCGGCAGGCCTTCTTTGGCGGCCTTTACCATGGCTTTTTGTGAGGGGATGATTACAAAAAAAACATTGGCCACCATCAGCGATCCAATCATTGCTCCAAAATGAATATAGGCAGCTCTTGCACTAAAAACATGGGCATAAAAAAATGCAAATCCAATGGCAATAATAAATCCAACAATGGCAAACCAACCCATCTTTTTTATCAGGGGAGATTTGCACATCAGGTCGTAAATAATCCAGGCAACAGCAAATGAACCAATGCCAATGCCAATTGCAGCAGCCGAACTTAAGGCCATCACATTGCTGTCAATCAGCATGGCTTTTGCATTAAAATAATACACTACAAACAGCAAACAAAATCCGGATACCCAGGTAAAATAAGCTTC
>JANPAP010000624.1:0-2777 GCA_031429975.1 Chitinophagaceae bacterium | reverse complement strand
TGGATGTAAACCCCGACTTAAATGATTTTGGCAGGATGAAGATTACTGGAAAAATTACCGACTCTTTAAAATTTAAAGTGCCCAGTTTACGAAATGTAAATATTTCGGCACCTTATATGCATGATGGCAGATTGTTTACTTTGTCGCAAGTAATAGATCATTATCGAAAAAAAATAAACAATACACAGCCAACAATTGATTCGGTATTACGTAATAAATTATTAATTACAAATCAGGAAAGAATTGACCTGTTATCGTTTTTGTACACCCTTACGGATGAAGTATTGATACAAAATAAAAGATACAGTGAAGTGAAGTGAATTATTCAAGCGGTTTACCCTTAAACCAACGAATAATAAACCAGATAAAACTTATTAAAGCGGGTAAACAAAATATGCTGGGCAGGTTGGCTTTAAAATCCGAAATTGGTTTAGCATCATTATCCAACATCCGGTTATCGATATAGATATTATTAAATAAAAATGAAAATAATGAAACGGCCCAACTTACCAATAAGAAAGGAAATAACACTCCAGCTTCAACTTGTGTTTTGCTCCAGTCGAAAACTGTAATAGTATCGGGTAAAAAATATATTACCATCAGTATTATACAAGACAGGAAACTTAACAGCAAAGCGATATACCACAGTTTCATCTAGATAGGAGTTAATTAATAATAAGTAGTATTGACACTACAATTTAATTCTAACGATAATATGTTCATTTTATTGCTTACGTTTAGCTTTTAAGATTTCAAATATCTGCAATTGTTTTTCAGCTTCTGCTTTTTGCTCCGCCTGCTTTCTAACATTTTCTTCAATATCTTTTTCAATACGGGTTTTTTTCTTTTGAAGATCCTGACCATCCTCTACCAGATTATTATATTTTTTATCGGCCTTTTTTGTTTCAGCTTCCTGATCTTTTACCTGTAATTCCAAATCATAAGCTTCCACTTCAACAGTAAGATTATTTAAAAATGTTTTTGCATTTTCAATAATTTTTGAATTGGTAGAATCGCCAATAAATCTTTCAAATCCCGAAGACAGCATCATGGTTACAACAGCCGCATCTTTTTCTTTTCTGCTTTTACGTTCTGCATTAAAATACAAATCGAGGGCATTTGGACTGATTTCTCTTATTACTACTCCTTTAAAAATTGTAAACCCTTTTGAAGCATTTGCCCGATAACCCAATTTTTCAATTTTATCTACAATGGTTTTCATCACTGTTTTTTCTGGAAAAGGCATCTCCATTTCAACACCGGGTTGCATGGTTTTTTGATAATCGACTGTTGTTAGATGCGCCTGTGCAAAAACCGGAACCGTTGCAAAAAACAATGCTGCAAAAACTATTATTATTTTCATGATGATTTATTTTAAAAAATTATACAACAAAAATAACAGCGAATACCGATTAAAAAAACAAACTGTTGAATTATCATTTATACAATTAAATTTGCTGCAAAGCATTTAAGCGTTGAGTACAATAAAAAAACTAGCCGGGCAAACCATGTGGTATGGATTAAGTTCTATTGCAGCCCGGCTGATAAATTACTTGCTTACCCCATTTTTAACTTACTCAGCCATTATAAAAACAAACGATTATGGTAAGATGGCGCTGGTATATTCGGCTATACCAATATTGAATGTACTTTTTACCTACGGATTTGAAACTGCCTATTTCCGTTTTTCATCAAAGGAAGAAAACAAACAATCCATTTACAGCACGGCGGCACTTTCCATTATTTTTTCAACAATATTATTTACCAGCATACTTTGGTTTAACCGGGCAAGTTTTGGAAACATTACCGGTCTTTCCGATTTCCCCCAAATTATCCAACTCAGCATTTTTATCATTGCATTGGATACGCTGAGTGCCATTCCATTTGCAAGATTAAGAGAAGAAGGCAGGCCTGTAAAATTTGCATCAGCAAAAATTTTGGGCATATTAATCAATGTATTTTTTACCTGGTTTTTTATTGGCTATTGTTACAGCCAGGTAGCAATAAATCCAAATAGTTGGGTAACTTATTTTTTCAGTACTTCGGTAAATCCAATAGTTTATGTGGTGTTGGCCAATCTTATTCAATCGGCCATTACCCTTTTATTTTTATACAAAGAAATATTAGAAATCCGTTTTACTTTCAACACAAAACTCTGGATAAAAATGATGTTGTATTCCCTGCCGCTGGTGATTGCCGGTATGGGTGGCATGATTAATGAAACCTTCGACCGGTTGATGTTACGCTGGTGGTTACCCGGTGATGCATTGTTTAAAGATTCGCAGGTAGGAATTTATAATGCCTGTTACAAACTAAGTATTTTAATCACCTTATTTATACAGGCATTCCGCATGGGTGCCGAGCCATTTTTCTTTAAACATGCCGAAGCAGGGAACCCACAAAAAGTGTATGCAAGGGTGATGAAATTTTTTGTGATTGTAATAACCATCATGTTTTTAGTAGTGAGTTTGTTTATGCCGGTATGGAAAAATTTTATTGGCCCCAGATATTGGGAAGGCCTTGCCGTGGTGCCCATTTTATTATTGGCCAATATGTTTTTGGGCATTTATTACAACTTGAGTGTTTGGTATAAATTAAGCAACAAAACCATGTCGGGTGCATGGATAACCTTAATGGGTGCAGGTATTACGATTGTAATCAATTATTTTTTTATTGCCCGTTACAGTTATATGGCTTGTGCCTGGGCAACTTTTTTTTGTTATGGCAGTATGATGGCTCTTTCATTTATCTGGGGCCAAAAAGAATATCGAATTCCC
>JANPAP010000623.1:0-2538 GCA_031429975.1 Chitinophagaceae bacterium | reverse complement strand
GTCAAAAGCACCCCGGATGATTGTTTTATTGCTGTCAACATTATTGTAATTGTTGGCGCTGATGCTGGCTTTTGAAAAAAGTGAATCGCCTAAAACAGCAGTAGTTTTCACCCGGAAATATCCAATAAAACTCCCCACTTTTCCAGGTATAAAGTTGCCTGCAGCAAATGAAAGATTGTTGCCATTGTTTACTACGGATGTGTTTGAACTTGAATCGTAGTTTAGACTGGCACTATCGTAATTAAAAACAATGGTAGGAGATAGTGTGGTTGTGCCGGCATTTTCATATCGGATTAAAGAGAGAAATGAAAAACCCGGCTTTGCGGCCCAACTAAGGGGTATAATGGAAATGGGTAAACTGTCAATTGTTGTGTTGGCTAGTAGGGCAAAATTCCCTGTAACCATGGTATCATAGTTGGTAAAATTGTAGGAATAATTTGTGGGTATGGGATTAAAATATGCTGGTGTAGAAATTGAAATATTATTAACTCCTAAACCGGGAGCTCTCAATTCATAATATCCAACACTGTTTGTAATTGTTGTCTTGCCTGTTCCAAGGGTAAGTTTTACATTGGATTTTCCTAATTCACCATTGTCTTGAATTCCATTAGCGTTATAATCGTAAAAAACTATGCCTGCTAAAACTGGAAAAGACTGACATTGTGAAATATTATTGGTTGGATTGCACAAGGGAAATGGATTATTATCGGGATAATAAAGTGGATATTGGTTGATAAATTCAATGCTTTGATACCCAGGATTGGGTACGCAAGTGATATTGTTGCTCATTATTATTTCCAAAGCGTTGGTTTCAGGTATATAAGGAATACATTTTAAGTTGCTATTATTACTGCAATTCAATCTAATTAGCGTGGTTGGGAGTGCAGGCAATGAATTAAGCTGGTTCCAGGAACAATTAAGCTCCTTTAAACCCAAGGGTAAAACTGGCAGGCCAGTGAGTTGATTGCCTCCACAATTTAATATTTTTAAGGAAAGAGGTAACGATGGTATTGTTGATAATGAATTAGAGGAGCAGTATAAAGAAACCAACGAGTCTGGCAAATTTGGTAAGCTACTAATTGGATTAATATTTAAAGCTAGAGTTACTAATTTAGGAGGAAGCGTTGGCAAATTGGTAATTAAGTTATCTCCTAAATTCAGGTCTCTTAAATTAATTGGAAACGGGGGCAAGGATATAATCTTGTTTCTATAAACGGATAAAATTTCGAGAGAATCGGGTAAGGCAGGGATAGAAGTAAATAAGTTATTATTGGCAAAAAGTAGTTTTAATGAAGTAGGAAGCGCAGGAAGGCTAGGAAAAATTAAATTATCGCTTAGACTTAGATACTCTAGTTGATTGGGCAGAAAGGAAATTTGGTTAATCTGATTTCCAGCCCCATCAAGATGTTTTAATTGTGCTGGCAGGGTTGGTAAACTTGTAAGTTGATTGCTGCCCACAAAAAGGAAGGTTAAATTGGAAGGCAATGCAGGCAAACTGGATAGCAAGTTATTATGTACATCCAAGTAGGTAAGAAGTGGAGGCAATGAGGGTATAGATGACAATTGATTATTATCCGCTTCAAGTCTTGTTAATTGGCTTGGTAATGTGGGTAAATTGCTCAATTGATTATCGCTTACCTTAAAGTACTTTAATTGATTTGGTAATACCGGAACATTGGTCAGCATATTATCAGCACATTCAAGAAATTTTAAAGTTACAGGTAAGATTGGCAAACTCGATAATCGATTTCGGCTACAAATAAGCGTATCAAGTTTAGCTGGTAATGTTGGCAAGGAGGTAACATTAAAATTACTTGAAACCTGTAAAAAAGATAGAGAATCTGGTAGGGATGTGGGCAGAGGTAAGAATGTGCAATTTATTATATATAGCCTTTTGAGTGAATTGGGAATTGTAGGTAAAGTATTAGAGGGTGAATGGGAAAAACGTAAAGTTTTTAAGTTTTTAAAATATTGAAAGCCCTCCCAATTTGTTATGTAGGAATCAATCTCCAAATTGGTTATTTGGTTACTGCAAATTGTGTCCATTTGATCGGCCACATTAAAGCAATTGGGGTAATTGGATTTTAAAAACTGCCTGAAAGTATCATCCGGAATATTTACATATTGAGCCTTTGCAAAAAAAGATAAAAACAAAATAAATATTGTACAAAAAATTTTTTTCATTTTGTTTCTTTTATAAGTTGATAATGATTGTTCTAAAGTAATTGCTTTTTTTTTGCATATCAAAATTTAACCAATGTTTTATTGAAATATTTTTTAATATCGATGATTGTTTTGCACTGATACCCAACGAAACTTGAACAAAGCTTTTATCAAGGCGGTATTTTAAAAAAAAGGGCTTACATTTGCGGCGCTAAAAGGTTCAGCAATTTGGGTTGGCGCTGCAATGTTTAGCATACTATGAGAGGATAATCTTACATATCGTCACCCCATCTCTTACCGAGATTTCTACGGGGAAACTATGTCCGAAAAAAAGGACAGCTCAATAAAGAAATAAAGTACAAGAGTGCGACGCCA
>JANPAP010000622.1:0-1992 GCA_031429975.1 Chitinophagaceae bacterium | reverse complement strand
TGGATGTAAATTTTGTAGATGGATTTGAAATGGATATTGCTGCATTTAAGAAATGGAAAAATGAGGAGTATGCTGCTGCAGAATTTTTGTTGGAAGCTGGCAAATATATCTGCGGAGTAGAAACTGAAAAAATGTCCAAATCAAAATACAACACGGTTAACCCCGATGAGTTGTGTGAAAAATATGGTGCCGATACTTTCCGTATGTATGAAATGTTTTTAGGCCCGGTTGAGCAAAGCAAACCATGGGATACAAAGGGTATTGAAGGGGTGCACCGGTTTCTACGAAAACTTTGGCGATTGTTTTACGACGACCTTAAAGGCAAGGTTTGGAACGAAGAAAAAGGATCTGATGCCGAATTAAAAGTGTTGCATCGAACCATCAAAAAAATTGAAGAAGATACCGAGCGTTTTAGTTTTAATACCGCCATCAGCACATTTATGATTTGTGTAAACGAACTTGCCGATTTAAAGTGTAACAAAAAAGAAATTTTAGAACCGCTGTTGATTTTAATGTCGCCTTATGCACCACATATTACACAGGAGTTGTATCAATTATTAAATACAACAACCGATGCTGCTGCAACAGAGAATATGCAATCGGCTTTAATTCAAGAAGCCAGCTATCCGGTATTCAATCGGGAATTATTGGTTGAAAGCAGTAAAGAATATCCCGTTTCTATCAATGGAAAAGTTAGAACCAATATTTTACTTTCGCTAAGTTTGGATCAGGCTGAAGTAGAAAAAATTGTATTGCAAAATGAAGTGGTACAAAAATGGCTCGAAGGAAAACCACCTAAGAAAATAATTTATGTAAAAAATAAAATGTTGAATGTGGTGATTTAATAATTCGAATCGCTTTAAAACTTTAGTAAAATCAATTTATGAGTGAACAATTAGAACAGGTACTTGGCAGAAATAAAATACATTTTCACCAGCTGGTAAATTTTTATCCTGAACAGGAAAAACTGTTGCGTTTTGATTTCTCAAAAAACAATCCGGCACTTACCGAAACAATACTTTCAGATACCGGATTATTGTCTCAATATATCAACAACCAATTACAGCAATCGGGCAGCAGGTATGGTATTGGAGGCTATAACGAAGAAAGGGTTTTGTATAATGGCAATAAAATTTTTGAAGAAACCGGCAATGTAAATTCAACAGTTATTAATAATCGTTCTGTGCATTTAGGTATTGATATCTGGGCGCCAGCAGGTACCAAAGTTTATGTACCACAAGGTGGCATGGTTCACAGTTTTGCTTTTAATGATCAACCCGGCGATTATGGTGCAACCATTATTTTACAACACCAAATTGAAACAATTGTGTTTCATACGCTATACGGCCACGTTAGTTTAAAAGATCTGGATCAGATGGCGGAAGGCAAATACCTGAACCGGGGTGATGTATTAGGGCATATTGGCACTTCTTCAGAAAATGGCGGCTGGCCACCTCATCTTCATTTTCAAATTATTGCTGATATGCAATTAAAAAAAGGCGATTACCCCGGCGTATGTTTAAAGGAAGAAAGAGAAAAATATTTATATAATTGTCCCGATGCTGATCTAATTGTAAATATGATGCAGTATGCAATTTAATATTGATCCAATAAAAAGAAACTGATTAAGCCAAATGCAAACAGTAAACTTCCACTGAAAAAAAATCCAGATGAAAACCTTTTGTCTTTAAATATTCTTAAAAATAAACCGGAACTTAATAAAAACAATCCACCTGCCATCCAGATTACACCTACCATTAAAAAGAATCCATTGCCAGGAAACGTATCAGTAGCATAGGCCGCAATCCCGGTTAATAGTATTCCAATGATAATGTTCAGCAATAATATTTTGATTTGTAGTTTCATTTTGAATCCGCTAGAAAATTGTATATAAAATATTACCTTAAAAATAGTTATAAGCAATATAAACAATTCTTAATAAGGGCTGTTAAAACTGGGTATAGACTTGTATAAAATATTAAAAACTTACCT
>JANPAP010000621.1:0-8053 GCA_031429975.1 Chitinophagaceae bacterium | reverse complement strand
TAAAAAATAGTTTTACCTCTTCCCTTTTATCAAAACAGAATTTGCTGCAAACCCCTGTAAACCATTGGTGAAAATGAGTGCATTCTGTTATGACTTATGCCTTACCTTTGCGGCCTCAAATTTTTTTAAAAATGATCAGTGTAAAAGACCTGAAATTAGCCTACGGCAAAAGGGTGTTATTTGAAGAAGTGAACCTAAACTTCATAAAAGGTAATTGCTATGGAGTGATAGGAGCCAACGGTGCCGGTAAAAGTACCTTCCTGAAAATACTTAGTGGTGAAATAGAACCGAATAAAGGAACGGTAACTATTACTCCCGGGGAAAGGATGGCCATCTTAAAACAAAATCAGTTTGAATTTGATGAAGCTACTGTTTTGAATGCGGTGATGATGGGACATACTAAACTGTGGGCCATAGCCAAAGAAAGAGAAACTATTTATGCATTGGCAGATTTTACCGAAGAAGATGGAATGAGGGCAGGTGAACTGGAAGGTGAATTTGGGGAGATGGGTGGTTACACTGCCGAAAGTGATGGGGGTACTTTGCTGGGCGAACTGGGAGTGGGAGAAGAATATCACCAAAGTTTGATGAAGGACCTTTATTGTACCAGGAGCAAATACCAATCAATGAAGATATAACATGCAGGCAACTTGAAATTGAAATTGCAAGAGCAGGTGCAAACAAGTTATACCATTTATTAACGCTTATAAATGATAACACTGCTTCGCCAATAGATATTACAAACAGAAAAGTAACACATTGTTTCAGGAGCTATGAAATCAGTGCTTTACTTAAGCCTTCAACTACAACTACCGTTGAATTAATGCTTCAAATTAAAGCATGCAGTTCCTGGGCAATCGGGAGTGCATATTTACGGGTGGGGTTCAGGCATTTTTATATTGTTGAGGCAAAGGCAGTGGTATTTGATAGTTCTTTAGTAAAATTTAATATTGATTATTTTCATGGTTATGGATTATTAATGAAAACTTCTGATGGTATTATTATGATAAATAAAGTTTATTATAAAAAGCAATATTATTCTGACAATGAATTGTTGCGGTTAAAGAATTTATTGTTTTAAAGTAGGATTGCTACCCAAATTAATTTCAGAAGTAGTTTCGGAAATTTAACCATCAATAACAGATTCAAACATGTTTGGAGAAGTGCAAATAATCAGCGGAGAAAATATAATTGTAATAAATATTATCATTAAAAGGAGATTTATTTCCTTAGTATAATAATTTCGAAAGCAACACAAGGCCCAAAGAATAAAGGTTTTTCTGTCCCTACTGGCTTTTTAAAACGAAATCTATTAATATAAAAAGTCGTCCCTGAAACCCCGAAGAGTGCTGTGCTCTAAAATTGTGGCAGCCCTTTATTTACAAATCAACCTAGTGCATCGGTATAAAATGTTTTACTAAATGTATTTCATAAAAGGAGGAACTGCTAAGGGGGTAGTCAAAAAAATCTTTTGCCAGCATCCATTTTCCACTTACCGGATTATGATGGATGACCATGGCAAAAAAAGAAGCCAGCGAAAGTATGCGAAGGTAGCTGGGTGTACTAACCAAGGCCATTGATAAAACCTGCTATAAAAAACCTAGCATAATATTAGCACTGATCAATTATGTATAAATTTTTGGCTGCCATAATATTCCTTATGCCCCCATTTTTCCTGGTTGCTCAAAACCCTTCCGGTATGATAAATCCTCAGCAGATTGTGGCTAAGGATACTTCAGGACAAAAAGATTTGATCAGGGTATTTCTTGATTTTACCCATTTCCGTGTCAAAAAACTTCCACGTATAAAAGGGAAAAAAGTATATTATTCGCTGCTTCCTTTTGGAACATTGCCAAGGGGCGGTACCGCTTTGGTAACATCAACCCAGGCAGGGTTTTATTTGGGCGATAAAAAAAACACCTACCTGTCGAACATTACATTTTCGCCCAGTACCAATCTTAAGGGCCAATATAATGTGCCGCTAAGTTCAAATATATGGTCAGCTGGTAATAAATGGAATTTCGGCGGAGATCTCCGCTATTCTTATATTCCGCAGGACACTTGGGGGCTTGGCGGACACCAGGAAGACAGTAATAAATTGCGAATTAATTATTCGTATGTGCGGTTTTATGCAAACGCATTAAAAAGAATAAAACCTTATTTGTTTGCAGGTATAGGGTATAATCTTGACTATCATATCAACATCCGTCCTGAAAACGATACTGCTAATATCCGGGAATTTACCGGGTACCAGTTTGGAACCGCCAATCATTCCAATTCTTTTTCTTCCGGCATTACTTTAAATCTCCTGTATGATACAAGAGCTAATTCCATCAACCCTTTACCTGGTTTTTTTGGGAACGTTATCTTCAGGATTAATCCTGTTTCTCTTGGCAATGAGGATGGTTGGTATTCTTTGTATGTGGATACTCGAAAGTATATACCCTTTGCCCGGAAAGGACAAAATGTACTGGCCTTCTGGACCTACCTGTGGACCAGCTTTGGCAGTTCATCACCCTACCTGAATTTGCCGGCAATTGGTTGGGATTCGGAGCAGCGGTCTGGACGTGGAATTTATAACCGCCGGTATACCGGAACAACACTCTTGTATCTGGAAACTGAATACCGAAAGGATATCACTAAAAATGGCTTGTTTGGTTTTGTGGTTTTTGCCAATTTAAATTCAGTAACAGAACCCGTAACCAATCGGTTCGTCTATCTACATCCGGCTGCAGGGGCAGGAATGCGCATTAAATTCAATAAAAATTCGGGCACCAATATCGGAATCGATTATGGCTTCAGTAAAAATTATTCGGGCTTCTATTTTAGTTTGGGGGAAGCTTTTTAAGCAACTAAAAAATATTGTGGAGAACAAAGCTTTCGTCTTGTCGGTTTTTCAAAATAAAAAATTTTTTTATAAAAAAATTTCCTTGAAATCTCGAAGAAACGTAACTAAACCGACCATAGCAATAGCCGCAACTCTTGCTAAAAATCTCTATTGTATATTTGAAAAATGAAATGCAGATGTTATTATATGCTTTGTTTTATGTTGGTTATTGGCAGCCATGCGCTGTGTCAAAACCTGCCTGCTTTTAGGTCTGCCGACTGGACCAATGCTGGCTATAAAGGAAATATTCCTATTTATTCAACAGTGAAAAATATTTTGGATTTTGGCGGCAATGGAAATGGAATTGCAATGAATGATGTTGCCTTGCAAAATGCCATCAGCAGTTTAAATAATCAAAATGGAATTGTTTTTTTTCCGGCGGGTACTTATTTTTTTAGTGCATCCATTTCATTAAAAAGCGGCCTGGTTTTAAAAGGCGAAGGAGCTACTGCAACCACGTTGTTATTTAATTTATCGGGTAATAATAATTTGATAAATATTTTGGGTAGCAGTACTTCAATTATCAGTAATCTAAATGAGCCTGCTGCAAAATCTGCGGTAGCTGTTTCGGTTAACAATGCTGCACTGTTTGCAGAAAATGACTTTATAAAAATTTATCAAAATGATGCTGCGTTGGTAAATGATAATTTTGCGTTGGGCTCAGTAGGTCAGATTTTAAAAATTGACAGTATCCTCAACAACGAAATTTATTTTACCCCTGCACTTAGGCGGGGCTATCGACTGGCTGATGCTGTAAGAATAAAAAAACTGGAGATGGTAACCGGTGTTGGAATTGAATGTTTAAAAATTAAAAGGCTGGATGCTACCGTGCAACAAACCGCCAACATTCTATTTTCAAATGCAGCTAACTGCTGGGTAAAAGGGGTGGAGAGTGACAATTGCAATTTTGCCCATATTCAAATTTCGGAAAGCAGCAATATTGAAATAACCAATAATTATTTTCATGCAGCATTTGCATATTCTGTTGGGGGCAAGGGCTACGGAATCAGTTGTGAGTATACATCTGGCGACTGCCTGATTGAAAATAATATTTTTAAAAAACTCCGGCATGCAATGCTGGTACAAAGTGGGGCAAATGGAAATGTATTTGCCTACAATTATTCTTTAGAGCCATTTAAAACTGATACGATTCCTTACGATTTATCTGGCGATATTGTGCTGCATGGCAATTACCCTTACCTGAATTTATTTGAAGGAAATATTGTACAGAATATTATCATCGATGCATCGCATGGTATCAATGGGCCGTATAATACGTTTTTTCGTAACAGGGCAGCATCGTATGGAATTATTATCAGCCTGGGTGCTGGCGACAGTACCAATATTATTGGGAACGAAATAACCGGTACAGGATTTTACAAAGGCAATTATTATTTGCAGGGCAATGGAAATTTTGAATTTGGAAATAATAAAATCGACAGCATTTTTCCAGTGGGCAGTACATTACTTATCCAAAAATCTTTTTTGTATCAGGGCACAACTGCATTCTGGAATATTAGTTCTTTATGGCCTTCAATTGGCATCCCTGCAATTTTAAACAGCGGCAGCATTCCTGCTTTTGAAAGATATGCAGTAAATAATTTTACTTATTGTTTACAGGAAATAGCAGCAGTGTATACATTTACTGGTAATGGTAATTGGAGCAGTTCTGCAAACTGGTTCGATAATAAAATTCCACCTGCAATACTTTTTCCCGGTAGCGAAATTGTGATCGATCCGCCATTAGGGCAAAAATGTATTTTAAATATTCCTTACTTTCTAAATCCGGGAGCAAGGCTTACCATAAAGCCCGGAAAACTTTTTGAAGTTTGGGCCAATCTTACTTTTGTAAAATAAACTTGTTTCAATTTATTTCTTCGTTTTATTTGTCTGTACTTCGGATTGTTCAAGTTTAGGATGATGCATTCGATCCCGTTATTGGTTCATTAATTTGAATCGAATTTTCTTTTACAGCAAGCCCAATTTCATTTTATTTTACTGCTGTATAAAACATGGAATTTATTTCTATGTTAGTTGAATGAAGTATATCTTAGTGTTGTGCGGTATAAGATTGAACACTCAAATAATTTTAAATAAATGACAGAAAATACAGACGAAGAGCATTTAGATAACGAGTTAATTCCTTTGCCGGAAAATCTTGCAGAACAACATAAGCCTACTATCGACACAGACACAATTAACACGAATCCTGAAATTGAAAATATGGAAGTACACAAACATCCTCACCATGTAACTCATAAAAAAAAATGGGGCGAATATCTATTGGAATTTTCAATGCTTTTTCTTGCCGTATTTCTTGGTTTTTTGGCAGAGTACCAGTTGGAGCATGTAATTGAAAAAGACCGTGAAAAAGAATACATGGTTACAATGGTAGAAGATCTTAAAGCAGATATGCCATTGCTTGTTTCAACCGAAAAAAACTGGGAGGACGCAAATAATAGCGCCGACTCTGTTGTAGCCGCTATTACTTTCCCAATAGCAACAGCAGATTTAAGAAAAGCATACAGGCATATTAATGAAGCCCTTAATTACTGGAGTTTTAAATATAATGACAGAACAACCGTACAATTAAAAAATGCAGGAGGCTTTCGTTTGCTTCGAAATAAAAAAGTGGCAACTGAAATTATTGCCTATGACCAGTTTTATTATAATGCTATGACAAATATGGAGGCCCAGCATAATTCTTTTTATGAAACAGTTGTTAAGCTACGAAACAAGGTTTTTGTGCAGGAAATTATCAGTAAAATATTCAACCAGTATCAATATAAAACAGTACCACTCTCAGCCAATTACTGGATTGATAGTATGATCAATAAAAACAAAATACCATTACAGGCCGAAGTGCAATCTGCATTACTGTTTGAATTTAAAAATGCCTTGCTCTCTTACAAACAAGATTATATCGATAATGTAAAAGGGGGGTACGATGATTTGCTGAAATACCAGCAAGGCCTATTAACATTAATTAGCAAAGAATATCATTTGGAATAATCCTTTTTCATGGGTGGGGTTTTATCAATGCAATTAAATGATGGATACAATTTTTGTTTTGAATACCCCCTGGTGGTAGCTGTAATTATGTAAGTAATTTTAAAGTTTATGTAATTTTTAGCAACTTAGTTGTTGCACTGAATGTCGAATATCTTAGTGTTGCCTGCTATTTTTCCCTTCAATTTCGGCACCTCTTTTTTAGCAGAAAAAGCTTAAATTTGACTTATGAAAATTGCACTTCAATATGTTAGCGATAGCGCTGGTAAGACAAGGTTTGTTCAAATACCATTAACAGATTGGGAGAAATTAATGACCAGACTTAAAAAATACGAACAGACATTAAAAATAAAAACGGACTTAAAAGAAGCCTTTGCAGAGGTTGCACAATTAAGAAAATCAAAAGCTAAAAAGCAAACACTAAACGATTTTCTTAATGAACTATAGTGTTATCCCTATTGAGAAATTTAAGAAAGAGGCAAAACGTCTTGTTAGAAAATATCCATCACTCAAAAAAGAATTGAGCGAACTTACTTCACTTTTACAAGCTAATCCAACAGCTGGAAAATCTCTTGGAAACAGTACCTTTAAAATAAGAATTGCTTTAAAAAGCAAGGGCACAGGGAAAAGCGGCAGAGCAAGAGTTATTACTTATATCGTTACAGAAAACAAAATGATTTACTTATTGACAATTTATGATAAAGGTGACTTTGATTCCATTGATGATGCCATTCTCCGAAAAATTATAAAAGGTATTAAAGCTGGCTTATAAAACAGCGTACAACAAATGCATTGCTACAAGTTGGGCGGACTCAAGGACTATCGACGGTATATCGCTACCAATCATCGGTTATCGGCCATTCGTCCCGGCGAGGTTTTCACCTCAAAACTTTGCATAATAAAACGGTCTTGTGAAACCTCGACGAATGCTACGCTTTGAAAAAAAGTACCCACCTTCAAAAACTTTGCAAGTTTGTATTGTGCTTGGGCTTGCAGTAAAAATCATTCTCAACATGAAGCATGAAACTTATTTCTAGGATTGTTGAATGTCGCATAACTTAGTGATGTCGGTCAGGTTATAACACAGCCCAACTTAACCAAAGTAAATGCGACAGCATGTTAAAAACAAATTTCACTCCTTTCCCAACTTTGACAACTGATAGGCTTACGCTTAGACAATTGTCAATTGATGACCAGCAAAGTATTTTTGCGTTGCGTTCAGACGCAGCGATAAACAAATATCTTGGCAGACAACCTAGCAAAACAATTGAAGATGCAATTGGCTTTATCAACATGATCAATGATAACATTAAGAAGAACAATTCAATTTATTGGGCAATTACCTTGACACAGACAAAAACATTTGTTGGAACAATTTGCCTGTTTGACTTTTTAATTGAAAAAAAAAGATGCGAAATTGGGTATGAACTTATGACAAAATTTCAAGGACAAGGCATAATGAAAGAAGCGACAAAAAAAGTTATTGACTATGCCTTTCAGGTATTGAAGTTTCAGGAAATAGTGGCATTTACTCATAACGACAATCAGAATTCAACCAAACTATTGGCGAAATTTAACTTTATAAAATCCATAGTAGCAGACAAAGAAAACCCCGACTTTAATATTTTCACCTTGTCATATTCAAATTGACAACAACAAAGTAAAAAATATTAAGGGCAAAAGCCCGAACCGATATCAAAAGGGCCACAAGACTTTCCCCCCATCGTGTGCTGGGCATGTGTGAATGATATAATTTATACCGGAAATACTGTAACAATTCTTTTTCAGGAACAGTCATCTTTGGTAAATAATAATTGCCGATTTTTTTAAACAAATAAAATCTAAAATCATGAATAAAAAGCAATTTAAACTGATACTGTTAGCCGCTGTGTTTATTACAGCATCATCAACTGTAAATGCTCAAATTTATGTACAGATACGCCCATCTGCACCGGTTATTGTACGTACGCCGCAACCTGATCCAGTATATGTATGGGTAAATGAAGAATGGGAGACCGACGGAGGAGCCTACCGATATTCAGGCGGCCATTGGATGCCTCCACCACAGCCTGGCTATTACCACCGAAACGGTTATTGGTTGCGTACCAGTAAGGGACAAAAATGGGTAAAAGGTAGCTGGTATAAAAAGCAGCCGGG
>JANPAP010000620.1:0-6969 GCA_031429975.1 Chitinophagaceae bacterium | reverse complement strand
CTTGATTCTACAGTTAAAGCCGTTGATTCTACAGTTAAAGCCGTTGATTCTACAGTTAAAGTTGTAGATTCTACAGTTAAAGCTGCTGCTCCTGCTGCACACTAAAAAATATTGAATTTCAATATAGAAAAGGCTCTGATAAAATCAGGGCCTTTTTAATGTCTTTGCATTTGTTTTCTTAAATTAAATCCTGCCGAAACACTTAGCCTAATTCAACTCTGTTTAAACTGTAATAAATATTTTAAATAATTTTTTATGAAACAGTTTTTTTCTATTCTTTTTACTTTTTCTTTTTTTATTATAAAAGCTCAAACAATAACAATCTGGCAGGGGCCTTCAACAGGTGGAGGTTGGAGTAATGCAGCTAATTGGAGTAATGGTGTACCAACCGCTGCTACAACAGAAATTATTTTTGATGGAGCCGCAGTTTCATTATCCGGGGGCAACATTACTATTACAGATGTGATGCAGTCCAATGTCAATTTTTCGTACGATAAATTGAAAATCATCAATAATGCTACGGTAAATTTATCATCTTCAAGCCCTGCTTATTTGTATTTCTATGTTAGTATATTTATTGAATCGGGTAGCCGTTTAAATGTAGGTGCTAATACCACCACATTAATCATATTTGGAGGTACGTTATCTACCACAATAAATATAAATGGCATTTTAAATATACAAGGCCAGGGAACGGGAAACTCAACAAGGGCCGCATTCGAACCAACTAATGTTACATTTGGTTCATCAGTTGTTTGCACTGTAAGAGGGAGTATTATTTTATCTGGAAAAGTTGCAGTAATAAGCAATGCAACTGCAAGTAATCTTATTTATGAAAATGGCGCCTCTTTATTTATTACCCGAGATGGAGGTACTGTATCGAATGCTAATTACAAAAATGGTTCTTTAATTAAAGTACAAGGCGTAATCAATACTTGTACTGCATTTGTTACTGCTACTTACAATGGAGTTATCGAATGGAATTGCCCCTCTCAATTAGTAAAAGGCAGTAGTGCCATCATTCTGCCATCAACTTCTTTTAATTCATTTGATTCCTTGTTAGTCATCAATACCAATACTGGAAGTATAAGGTTAGCTACTAACCCATCTTACTATCTGGTAAAAAATTTAATAATGAATGCTGGCATATTGGAGTTCGGTTCACCAACTGGTTCGGGAACTTACAAAGCACTTATAGATACGCTCATTCAAAATGGAGGTACATTAATTGGCAATGCATCAGGAGTTGTAGGATTTGATAATGCCTATAATGCAGATACCATTGAAATAAGGGGGAAGTTTATACAGTATGCTGGTGTGTTTGATTTAAGTAACCGGACACCAGTAAACAGTGGCGCAGATGCTTCTTGTATTGTAAAAATTTCAGGCGATGCATTTTTTGGGGGAATAGTAAAACTTTCGCAGCAAGCAACTGCCCCAAATTGTGCTATAGAGTTTAATGGAACTCAGTTACAAAATTTTTCGGTAACCGGATTGTTTCAAAATAAAATAAAAACAATTTTAAATAATTCAAATTCTTGGGAGGGCATTAATCTAACATCCAATGTTCAGATACCAGACTCCTTGGTTTTAAAAAAAGGTTATTTGGTATTAAATAGTTTTGATTTTATAAATCCTTTGCCACTTACTCCTATTGCTAATCCATTATTAAGTTACATTGTAACCAATCATACAGGAATGTTTCAACAAAAAAATGTTGGAATATCGGCTCAAAACATCCCAATTGGATATACAACTACTTATTTAAATCCTCTTGTTTTAAATTTTGTTTCTGGCGTATTGGATGTGGCATGCAGCGTAGCGCCAGGGTTAAATCCCGCAGTTGCACTTCCTAATCTTCATATCGATCGTACATGGCTTATAAAGCCAATTGGAACGGTACCGTCCGATATGATGGTTACATTCGGCTATAAAAATTTTGGTGCTGGTTCTGGGGATGGTGGAATTGGATTTTCTTACACATCAAATAATGATGTTAATTTAAATGATGGAACTAACTGGCAAATTATTTCTGCTGCTGGTGGAGTTGCTCCTTCCGGATCAAATCCTTACACGGTTTCGCAAAAGGTTTCCTCTAATATGCTGCCGGCAAATATAATTACCCCATTTGCAATTAGTAACACTACTTCAACCACCTCTATTTCAAATCCAATCAACTTGCAAGTGGTAAAAACAGGAGCAACAGCTTTGTTAAATTGGAATACAATTGAAATTATTTATTCTCTAAATGGATTTGAAATTGAAAGAAGTGCTGATGGCAAAAATTTTACAAGCATTGCATTTGTAAATGCCAATAGCCTGCAACAAAATTATTCATTTACAGATTTTAACTTACTGTCCTCTATAACTTACTACCGTATTAAAATGGTTGATAACCGGGGAAATTTTAAATATTCAATTGTTGTGGCAGTATTTAATAAATCAAGTGGTTTTGTTATTACCGCATTGATACCAAATTTCGTTTCAAGCAATATGGTGATGATGCTGAGCAGTGACAAAAATGAGAAAATTGAATTTAATATTGTTACTATCGATGGTAAAATTGTAGAGAGGTTCAGTAATAATTTAATAAAGGGAAATAATGAAATCAATATTGATTGCAGCCGTTTGCCTTCGGGTAATTATCAAATAATCGGCTATAATTTTATTTCCAAAACCAATTGTATTCAGTTTATAAAAAGATAATTTTTTCTTTCGAATTAAAAAGATTGCGTTTAAATGAAGCAACCCTTTTTAATTTATTTTAAAGAATTAATTAAGAATTTAGAAAGCTGATTCAATTAGGAAGGTTAAAAATTGCTGTTAATTTATTTATTTTTGAATTTAAAAAATAGCTGAAAATCAATGCCACAGACTATTTGATACTTTTATAAATCTCAAATTTTAACATTTATAAAAATTCATTACCCATTACCTTTGCCCATTCTGTTTAAAATCTAATAATTTATTATGAAAGGCATTAATTTAAAAAGACTGTATCTTTTCATCTCTGCTATATTTATTTGTTTGCTTCATTTGCCAATGGTATTTGCAAAGTCAAAGCCAAAAATAAATCCCCACTTAAAAAAAGCAACTGTAGTTATTGAAAACAGTAATTCATTAACATTAGTTGATTCGGGGCTTAACAAACAATGGGTAAATAATTGTTACGATAGCTTGAAACTTTCATCAATGGGATTAGCAAAGCAGGTATTTGATTATGCATTGGAAGGGTTTACCAAGATGAATGCTTCTGGAAAAATATTGAACGACCAGGTAGTTTCCATTGTTGATTTCAGCAAATCATCTTCTGAAAAAAGGCTCTTTATTATCGACCTTAAAAATTATAAGGTTTTATTCAATACGTATGTTGCCCATGGTGTAAATTCCGGAAAAGAATTTGCCAACGATTTTTCCAACAAACCTGAGAGTAATAAAAGTAGTTTAGGCTTTTATAAAACTGCGGATACTTATATTGGCAAACATGGTTATTCGCTGCATTTAATGGGAGTTGAAAAAGGAGTGAATGATAATGCCTTCCGCAGGGATATTGTAATACATGGAGCTGGTTATGTAAATGAAGGAGCGATCCGTAATGCAGGATTTATTGGACGGAGCTGGGGATGCCCTGCTGTTCCGGAAAATTTATCTAGGCCCATCATCAACAAAATAAAAAATGGTACTTGCCTGTTTATTTTTGGATCTGATAAAAAATATTTTAAGGCAACCGAGCTAATCAAAAAAAATACAGCCGCTTAAAAATTACAATAGTATTTTGTTTTATAAATGCCTCCAGAAAGTTGGAGGCTTTTTTATTTAATTTTCCACTGGTTAATGATACCTTCACAAAAAATAATATTAATGAATTTAAGAAAACAATTAAGAGGAACAGGCGTTGCAATTGTAACTCCATTTGATGAAAAAAAAGCGGTTGATTTTAATGCTTTAGGAAAAGTAATTGATTTTATTATCAGCAATGGCGTTGAATATATTGTGTCGTTAGGAACTACCGGCGAAACACCCACTTTAGATAAGCAGGAAAAATTAGATATTGTAAATTATACATTCGAAAAGGTAAATGGACGGGTGCCCATTGTAGTAGGAATAGGGGGGAATAATACCCGTGATGTTGAAAGTGATATAAAATTGTATCCATTGGATAAAGCAGTGGCAATATTGAGTGCAGCACCTTATTACAATAAGCCATCACAGGAAGGGATTTTTCAGCATTATAAAGTAATTGCCGAAGCTAGCCCGGTACCGGTAATTATGTACAATGTTCCTGGTAGAACAGGACGCAATATGGAAGCCGAAACAACCATCAGGTTGGCAAATGAAGTTCCTAATATTGCCGGCATTAAAGAAGCCAGTAACAGTATACCACAATGCATGCAAATATTAAGAGACCGGCCCGAACATTTTTTAATTGTTAGTGGCGATGATGATTTGGTTTTGCCAGAACTGGCTTGCGGAATTGATGGCGTTATAAGTGTAGCAGCTAACTGCTTCCCTAAAGAATTTTCAAATATGGTAAGGGCAGGTTTGTTACATGATTTTAATACGGCTAAAAAATTAAACGACCCTTTAATGGAAGCATATAATTTATTATTTACTGAAAATAATCCAGCAGGCGTAAAGGCGTTTTTATACGAATTGGGTTATATAAAAAATGAATTGCGGTTACCGGTTGTGCCTTTGTCTGATGCTGTGCATGGCAGGGTTAAAAACTATTTAAAAAAATAAGTTTGAAAAATTGTAAGGCAGTAAATTTAGTAAGCTGTAACAGCAGGCATTTATGTTTGTTGCTTACAGCATTTTTATTTGCAGCATCTTGTTTTTCGCAGATTACATTAAATATTGTAATTGATAAATTTCCACAGAATTCAGCAAGCGATTCTTTTTTTGTAGCAGGTAATTTTAATAATTGGAATCCTGGAAACCTTGAATTCAAAACTTTAAAATCCGATAAGGGTTTATTAATACAATTAAAAGGATTAACCGCTAACAATTATGAATTTAAAATTACAAAGGGAAATTGGAATACTGTTGAATGTGATAATAACGGCAATGAAATTGGTAATAGAAAAATTAATTTATCAGCCGACACTACCATTTTTTGTTCGGTAAAAAATTGGAAAGATAATTTTAAACAAACGCCCAAAAAACATACAGCATCTGTAAATGTTCAAATTTTAGATACTGCTTTTTTAATGCCCGAGTTAAATTCTACAAGGCGAATCTGGCTTTATTTGCCAAAAGATTATGCCAGCTCTAAAAAGCGCTACCCTGTAATTTATATGCAGGATGGGCAAAATATTTTTGATGAATATACTTCTGCTTATGGAGAGTGGCGAGTAGATGAATGCCTCGATAGTTTGATAACAACAGGTGCCCAAGCCAGTATCGTAGTTGGTATTGATAACGGCCCCAATCGCTTAACGGAATACAACCCTTTCGATAATGACAAATTTGGAAAAGGACAAGGTGATGCCTACATCGATTTTTTAGTGAATACCTTAAAGCCCTTTATTGATCGTACTTACAGAACGATGGCTTCAAAGGAACACACAATTATTGCAGGAAGCTCCATGGGCGGATTTATTAGTTATTATGCTGCATTAAAATATCCCAACCAGTTTGGAAAAGCCGGTATTTTTTCTCCTTCTTTTTGGATTGCTTCCGAAATTGAAAAATTTACAGACTCACTAGGTCCTGATCTTAATGGAAAATACTTTTTCTACGTGGGAGAAAATGAGGGTAGGGAAATGGTAGATGACATGGTTGCTATACAAGAAAAAATTGGCGAAAATTCGAGTGCTGTAATCTATTCACTTATCGACCCTACTGGGTTTCATAATGAGCTAACTTGGGCAAAATGGTTTTCCGAATTTTATAAATGGATTTTAGCAAAAGGGTTTAATGTAATTACCAACGCCGAAGATTAAATTCTAAAACAAATTCCCTCTAGTGCTAATTCTGTGTTTGGAAAAACCGCTGCCGTTTCATTTAAAAACTCATCTAATATTTCATACTTGGCCGAAAAATGACCAATCAAAAGTTTTTTAACTTTTGCCAGTTCTGCAATTTTTCCAGCTTGCTGGGTGGTGCAATGAAACCTTTCAGCAGCCTTCGTTTCATTGCCATTTAAATAAGTAGTTTCATGATAGAGTAAGTCAACGCCTTTTACTTTATCTGCTAAAGATTCGTCGTAAATAGTATCTGCACAATACCCATAACTTTTTGGTAATGGAGCAGCAACCGTAACAGTTTCATTTTTTATAATGCTGCCAGATTGGGTAGTATAATCTTCACCCATTTGTAATTTATCATAAAAACTAGAAGGGATTTTGAATGTTTTTATTTTTTCAGCATCTAACTTCCGGGGATTTTTAATTTCTCTGAATAAAAATCCCCAGCATTCAATTCTATGTTTTACTTTAAAACATTCCACCGTTATTTTATTATTTTTTGTAATGATGCCTTCTTCTTTTAATGGGTGAAAAAAAAGATTAAAACTTAGTTTATTATTGGCAACTTTCATTTGTAGTTGTAATATTTCTTCCAAGGCTTCGGGTGCATGCAGGTGTAAATCCTGCGTACGGTTAAGCATGCTCATGCTGGAAATTAATCCTATCAATCCAAAATAATGATCGCCATGTAAATGCGAAATAAAAATGTGACTGATCTTGCTGCTGCGGATTTTGTATTTTGAAATTTGCAGTTGTGTACCCTCTCCACAATCTATCAAATATTTTTCTTCAAAACATTGCAATACCTGTGCAGTGGGGTACCTGTTAAATGCAGGAATTGCAGAGTTGTTACCAAGTATTGTTAATGCAAACATTTGTTTTATTAAGGATTAAGAAAGTATACAGGATATTGTTAGGACATTAATTATTTATGAATTGTTGCTTATCTATTTAAGCTTTCAATAAAAATTAAAAACTTTAATGGGAAGTGTCATTTTCA
>JANPAP010000619.1:0-4373 GCA_031429975.1 Chitinophagaceae bacterium | reverse complement strand
TTATTACTGGTATTGCAGGGATTGTTTTCAATTTTAGAAGTACCACAAAATAACCTGAATTACTATTTGTTTTACAATACCATCCTGCTGGTTGTAACAGCTATTTTTATTTTCAGCAGTACACTTTTTAAAAACACAGCTAATTCATATCAGTCATTCAATTGACAGTTATCAGGGCCAAAACCCTTACTACAACATAGTTTTGTAGCTTTATTATGATATCAACAACAGCCATACAAACCAATTGTTTTCACTGCGGCGAGCAATGCGATGAGGATATACTAATTGAAGAAAAAGCATTTTGCTGCCAGGGTTGCAAACAGGTGTATTTATTATTGAGCGAAAATAATCTTTGCAAATATTATGAGCCGTTGTAAATATCAGCCTTAAGAAAACACTTTGGTTATAACCGATAATTATTTAAACAAATTCTATTTACATGAATCATAAAAAACAACTCATGCAAATAAATAAGTCAGATCAATTTTTACAGGAAATATTCAGCTGGATGCGGCTGATAGATTTTTATAAACAGGAAATCAGTTATTTAAAAACCCGTTTAAGTGAGGTGGTAGATCAAAACATCAATAACGATCTGTTACCATCGGCCGAATATTTTCAAAACCTTTTTATTTTGAAAGATGAATTTAATGCATCCATATCATCGGAAATAAAAAACCAGGAATTACAGTTACATGAAATAATAAAAAACAATACTGAAGCCGGAGAAAGCTTTTTAAAAAAACAGGAACAACTTCGGAATGAAATTGAAAATTTTGAAAAAAAATTCAGTACCTCAAAAAAAGAATTCAACAAATTTTTATTCTCCATAGTTTAGCCTGCTTAGTTCAACATGGCCGCTAGTTTTTTCTCATTTAATATCACAATATTTCCGCCCTTAATCTCAATAATTTTTTCTGATTTAAAATCACTCAGGGTTCTAATTAACGATTCGGTTGCAGTACCTGCAATATTTGCAAGGTCTTCTCTTGAGATATGAATTGAAAATTTTTCTTCACTATCATCCTGATATTTTTTATACAATACCATCAAGGCATCAGCAACTCTTTTTCGCAAAGAATTGTAAGCCAAGCCCAATAATTGTTCTTCTTTTTCGCTTACGTTTTTGGCTAACATTTTTATAAACTTATAAGCAACTTCCTGATTGTTACTAATTAATTGCTTAAACTCTTCACAAGGAATAATTGCCAACTCCGTTTCATCAATTGATTCAGCAGTTTCTTTGTAAACGGTTTCTTCGAGCAAGGCTGTATAGCCAACAAAATCGCCTTCGCTGTAAAGACTAACGGTAAATTCTTTGCCGTCCGAATTTGTTTTATACGTTTTTACTTTTCCTTTTTCAACATAAAATAAAAGTACTGGATGGTTGCCTTCGGTATAAATTAATTGCTTCCTTCTATAACTATTTACATTGCGGTCCTTAACAAAGTTTTCCAATACTTTTTTTCCACTAAGTTCTTCAATCATCTGTATCATCCCTTCAGCAGATGATTCAAAATTCTTTTTTAATAATTCCACTTTGTTAAGCCTGCTTTCAATTGCAGTTAACAATTCAATATCAGTAAACGGTTTTGTTACATAATCATCTGCCCCCATTTCCATCCCCTTTCTAAAATCGCTACGCTCTGCTTTGGCAGTAATAAAAATAAACGGAATGCCTTTTAAATCTGGATTTTTATTTAATAAATGTAAAACCCCATATCCATCCAAAACAGGCATCATTACATCGCAAACAATTAAATCGGGTTTATTTACCAATGCGCTTTCAACGCCAATTTTTCCATTTTCGGCAACAGTAACTTTATAGCCGGCCAGCTCCAATATCTCTGCAGCATTTTCCCGAATTTCATTATTATCCTCTATCAGTAAAATATGTTTCATGTTATTTAAATATTTTGCTCAAATGTAATGGTAAAATTAGTTCCCTTTTCAAGTTCGCTATGGCATTCAATTTTTCCGTTCATCAGTTCAACATATTTACCAACAATATGCAAGCCCAATCCGGTGCCCTGGATGTTTACAGCATTATTAGCCCTAAAAAACCTTTCAAACAAATGCGCCTGATCTACTGTTGAAATACCAATACCGCTATCACTTATATTCAAAACTATTTCATTTCCAACATCGCTGCTTAATTTAATCAAACTGTTTTCTGGCGAAAATTTTATGGCATTTGAAATCAGGTTTATGAAAACATTTTTAAGCAATGTTGCATCCAGTATAACCATTGTATTGCCTTGGTGGGTATACTGTATTTGCTGCCCGGTTTTTACAATTCCCTGCAATTCGTTGCAAAGCGATTCAATCATTTCCTTAATATCGAAACGACTGTAATTTGCTTCAATTTTCCCGTCTTCAATTTTTCCAATCGACAAAAATTCATTTAAAATATCCGTTAAATTATATACCGATGATTTGATACGCATGATATGCTTATCTCTTTTATCCTGCTCATCGGTTTTTATATATTTTGCTAATAAGGATGCCGACGAAAGTATGGTGCTTAAGGGTGTACGAAATTCGTGTGAAGCCATCGAAACAAATCTCGATTTAAGATCGCCCAATTCTTTTTCTTTACTTAATGAATTGGTTAACTCTTCTTTCGATTTTTCTAATAGCTCCATGGCCTGTTCCAGCTGTATGGTTCTAACCACCACTTTTTGTTCCAGATCGTTATTCAGATCTTCAATTTTTAAATTGATGGTTTCAAGCTCCAGCTGTTGCAAACGAACCGAATTCTCTGTTTGTTTTCTCCGGCTGATATCGTTAATAAATGCAATTGAAAAACTGTCTGATTCGTTTTTAAAATTACTCAGGCTCACTTCAACCGGAAACTCTGTTCCATCTTTTTTTTGAGCAAACAAATCTGTACTGGCACCCATTGGCCTGTTTTTAGGATGACTTATATATTTATCCCGGTATCCAACATGGGCATGATGAAAGCGGGCTGGGATAAGGCTCTCAATTTTTTTTCCAGTAAGTTCAGTTGTATCACTGTAACCAAATTGATTTAATAAAAACGCATTGGCAATAACAATTTCAGCATGTTGGTTTACAATTAAAATACCAATAGAAGCAAATTGAAACAGTGCTTCAAATCTATTATTTTCATTTACTAAATTCAGTTCTGGTTGTATCATACAGGTTGTTGCAGCTTTGTTGTAAAAATAAATACAAGTGATTGCTTTCAATTGTATTTGTTTATTTTAGAAAATCAACTTCAAATAATTTTATCAATTAAATTGTTTGCTGTAAATTACTATTTCTAAAGTTAATTAAAATGGGAGTTTGGAACCAGATTGCACAATATTTATATCTCCGAAAAAAAGATCCGGCTACCCCCAACAGTAATTTTGTAAAATACATGCATGGTATTAACCGAATATCAATATTTCTTTTTTTACTGGCGATGATTTTATTGGCAATAAAATTATTGAAATAGCAGGGGTTGATTTTAATCCTCTTTTACAATGCTGCCGGCGCCACTAGTATGTTGTTGTACAGCAGCAGCGCCACTGTAATGCACGGTTCCAGCTCCACTGGCTTTTGCATTTAAATTTATGCTGGCATATACGTTGGCGGTTCCTGCACCACTCACTTTTACTTCGGCGGTTTCGCTTAACAAGTTTTTTGAATTTACATTGCCACTACCGCTACACTTTACATAGTAATTTTTAGTTCTGCCTCGAAGATCAATATTGCCTGCACCACTGGTTGCTGCTTCAATTACAGGCGCATCAACTTCAGCATTTATTTGTGCTGCACCCGAAGTTTTTAATTCAATTTTATCATCCGATTTTAAAATGTTGATCGCTTTAATATTTGCTGCACCCGAAACATTGATATAATTTATTTCGGGTACAATTATGTAAATTTTAAAATGCCCATTACCAATGTTGTACCTGCTACGGGAATTAATATGCAGCACATTACTCCTCACTTCGGTTTCAATATAAGGCAGTAGATTGTCATCGGCCTCAACCACTACAGAACTTACCGGCCCTGTTTTTATTTCTACTTCAAATGCGCCACCGGCAGTTAATCCTGTAAACGAACCCGTTTGTCTTTTTTCGGAAACAATATTGCCATTACCATTTATATAATGACAAGATGTAAAAACAATAACAACAATTACCCAACCTAATATTTTTTTCATACCTGATAAATTTAAGTAAAGATTTAAAATAAAAATTACTAATACAAACCGCTTGTAATAAAAGGGTTTAATGGATAGGGAGGAGGGGAAGTAAAAAGTAAAAAGTAAAAATTGACCGATATTTGTAACCCTAATTTTTGAATTTTGAATTTTGAATTTTGAATTTTGAATTTTGAATTTTGAATTTTGAATTTTG
>JANPAP010000618.1:0-3283 GCA_031429975.1 Chitinophagaceae bacterium | reverse complement strand
GGCAATGTCATTAAGTTAAGAGAATAATTTTTTTATCAGTTGCACTGCTCTTTAGAGCAGTGACTAAGAATATCCCCCGCAGGCTTTAGCCAAATTAATATTTTGGCTAAAGCCATGTTTATTTTTATCATTTGCCCTCGGACTAAAGCCAGGGGCAATTTAAAGCCCTTAACTTAATGACATTGCCCGAAGGGGTGAAATAAATTTACATTCTACTTTAATCATACCATTCAAACAAATACTTTTCGTCATATTCAATTTCAAATTTTTTCAGAAAATCATTGTATTCCTGTTTAAAGGTTTTCTTTTGATGATGTTTTTCCTGGTTAAGGATATACTCATACACTTTGCCGATATGCGAATGTGAATAGGAGAATGCACCATAACTTTCTTGCCACGAAAATTTCCCTTTTACAAAATGATGATCGTTTATAAAATTTGATGCGTTGTTTTTAATATCTCTTACCAAATCTGATATTGCCATTGCAGGTTTTAATCCCACAAAAACATGAATATGATTCGGCATGCCATTTACAATGATTGGTTTTTGGCCTTTGCCTTTAATTATTCCGGCAATATATTTATGCAATTCAGTTTTCCAGCTATTTGCAATCAGATTCTCTCTGCCTTTTACAGCAAAAATAATCTGAATATAAATTTGAGAAAATGTTCCGGGCATGATTGATCCATTTTGTTTTTAATAGTATCACGCCGCCACTGGCGGGTTGTGTTTATCAATTTACCGTTTGGCTAAAATCATTACAACCCTTCGGGTTTTGTATATCAAATTACTATTTCACTATAATTATTGCAACCCTTCGGGTTTTGAACTTAGCATCTCAAAACAATATTTATATCACTAAACAAAAATTAGGCAAATCAATTCATTGCTTATTCATTTTCTTCTTCCAAATCATGTAAGGTTACTGCAAGTTTATTGTCTTTTACAAAATTACACCAATGGCAATCTTCTTTACCGCAGCCGGTATAAAAATCTCGGGCCTGAATTTTATGCCACACTTCGGTTAGTTGCTGTTTTACGGTTTCAATATCCTGCGGATTGATGACGATTTTTTCTTTGCGGTATTCGCCTTTTTTATCGGGCTCAACAAAATCAAATTCGGTGCTGATTACTTTCCAGTCTTTTTGTTCGTAATTATCTATTAATATTTTATAAAAAACCGCCTGGCGCCAATAATCGCCACCATTGGGGTCTTTATCGTTTGGCGCTTTCATTTTTGGTAAAGCATTATCAATATTGCCCGATTTGTAATCCACCACATTTACTTCTTTTCCATTAAACTCCAACTTATCCAGTTTGCCTTTTAGTGGCACGCCATTTACTACAATGCCCCTGATATTTCTTTCAACGGCTACAATTTTATTCCAGCTGTTAATATATTTATCATAATATTCGGGCAACACAATCGAGCCCTGTTCCATTCTTCTTTTAAATTCATTTTCGGTAAAATTTTCCCGGTGCTTAATCATGTATTTATTAAAATCGGCAACCATTTCTTCCTTCGATGGAAAATTTTTGTTTTCATGATCCAACATTTTTCGAAAGAATTTTTCCAACGCTTCATGAATGGCACTACCAAATTCCAGCGTTTCGCTTTTGCCCGATGGAATGCGGATTAAATTTTTATAATAAAAACTTAACGGACAATTTAAGTAGGCGCTAAGCGCCGTTACATTCATGGTAAACTTATCCAGAATGGCAGTTATAAAATCTTCTTCGGCCTGCTCTATCTCGGGTACCTGTGCAGTGAAATGCAGGATTTCAAATTCAACTTTTTCTTCTTCGGTCAGCGTTATTTTTTCAACAGCTAAATCATGCTCTTCCAATATTTCGGCAATAAACATGGAGGGCTCTAATTCCTTTCCATCGTTTTTAAATTTTGCGTAAGATATGTACAAATGTTTTTCGGCACGGGTTAATGCCACATAAAACAACCGGCGTAATTCTTCATCTTCGGCAGGGGTTGGTTGCGAAACAAACATGGTATCCGGAAATTTATAACCACCACCGGGCTTGCGTTTCTTTTCCCAAAAAGAGGCATTTACACCTGCAAAGAAAACATGTTCAAACTCAAGCCCCTTACTGCCATGAGCCGTTAAAAGATTAATCGCTTTATCACTTCCAGCGGTTTGCCCCATCGATAATTTTAAATCTTCTTTTTGCATCAGGTCGATGATATCTACTAATGCTGCCAACGATAAAAATGGATTGCGGCTGGTTTCATCTTTTATAAAATCGAAAAACTTGGTAAGCAATTGCAGTAAAAAAATCTTCTCATCATTTTTCATGATGTATTCCAATACACCGGCATTGCGAATGATGTTTTCAAACAAGCCTTGCAAGGTTAGGTTCGATACATCTGCAATCAATTGTTCAATAATTGCACTGAAATTTTTTAGCTGCTGGTTAATGCCTGTATCAAATAAATCTTTTGGCGCTGTATTGGATTTATCAAAAAGCAATTTGCGGATGGAAGTTAATTCGTTGCCATATCTTTTTTTGTTTACTTCAACCGTAAGTTTTGCAATTTCGATTGAGGGGATTTTGTAAAAATCGTAATGTAAAATTTCAAAAAGCATTTTATCACCCCCATAAGGAATGTCGTGTTCGGCATTTAGATACCGCAATATTTCTATCAACTTTTTTATAAAAATATGCTCCAGCAAATTGATACTACGCTTGCTGTAAACCGGAATATTTTTTAACCGGAAATGCGTTGCCAATTCTTCGCCGTATTTATTTTCCTTATAAATAATGGCAATTTTTCCGGGCTCAATTTGTTGGTTTTTTAAAGCAGCAACCCGATTGGTAATGTCCGCCATTTCATCTTTTGCCGAATGGTATTCATGCAAAATCGGTTTGTTTTTTAATGCAAGCAATGCAGGCCTGGAGCTGATCAGGTCTTTGCTAAGCCCCTCAATTTGCTTTACCAGCCTTTCTTCATTTCGGTTGATAAGCGTTTTTGAAATGTCCAAGATGGGTTGTGTACTGCGGTAATTATTGGTAAGCACAACCGTCATCAAATCTTTTGTATAACGGTTTGCAAAGTCCAGCATATTTTCCACATTGGCGCCCTGAAAACGGTAGATGCTTTGGTCATCATCGCCCACAACAAACACATTGGGCTTATCCCAATAATTGATGAGCAACTGCACCAGTTTATTTTGTGTGCCACTGGTATCCTGAAATTCATCCACCAGCAGGTATTGAAATTTTTCCTGGTAATTGGCCAGTATGTTTTTGTTTTCTTCAAACACTTTG
>JANPAP010000617.1:0-5017 GCA_031429975.1 Chitinophagaceae bacterium | reverse complement strand
GATTGCTGCAACCAATAAAGAATTGATTGAATTTGCCCAAACCGGCCGTTTCAGGGAAGATTTGTATTACCGGTTAAATACAGTACCAATAAGGGTTCCGGCATTAAGAAACCGCAAGGAAGACATCCCATTATTGTTTAGAAAATTTGCTGCCGATTTTGCAGACAAGTATAAAACTTCGCCGGTACAATTAAATGAACAGGCACAGCAATTACTGATGAATTATACCTGGCCGGGCAATGTTAGAGAATTAAAAAATATTGCAGAGCAGATTTCAGTTTTATCAAAAGATAAAAATGTAAATGCCCAGGATTTGCAGGCGTTTTTACCAGAAAATAATTTTAACCGCCTGCCGGTTTTAGTGCCCGGAAAAAAAGCCGAAGGACAACATGAATTTGCCAACGAAAGAGAGATTTTGTACAAACTTTTTTTTGATATGAAAAAGGATGTAACCGAATTGAAGAAAATGTTTTTTGATATTCTTCAAAATCCTTCCATGGCACAAAACTATCCTGTTTACAATAATTCAGATACTGAATTATCAGATCACAATCATTCAGCTTCAATCAACAATTTTAATCAGCCGGGCAAAGCTGTTTTCATCAATCAAAATCAAAATGATATTCAACACAGCGAAGCCGTTGAAGAATCGCTGAGTATTGTTGATAAAGAAAAAGAACTCATCATTAAAGCGTTGAAAAAACACCGGGGAAAACGAAAAGATGCTTCTGCAGATTTAGGAATAAGCGAACGTACCTTGTACAGAAAATTAAAGGAATATGAAATTGAAGATTAATAAAATTTTTATTGCTCAACGATTGAAAATAATGCTCTTGCTTGCAGCATGTTTTTCATTTTTTAATTTTGCTACCTGTAAATATTCATTTAATGATGTTGGGTCAATTCCTGTAGAAGTAAAAACATTCCGGGTAAATTATCTTGAAAATAAAGCCCGGTATATTAACCCCCAATTAAGTCCGCAGTTAACCGAAAAATTAAAACAAAAAATTATCGGCAATACCCGTTTAAGGCAAACCAATGATGACAATACACATTACGACATCAGCGGTTATTTATCAGAATATAATGTAACTACAACCGGCATTACCGGCAACAATGCAAGCACCAACCGGTTAAACGTTTCCTTTCATTTGGTTTTTAAAAATAACCTGGATGATAAAAAAAGTTTTGAGGCCGAAATTCCTTACAACCTGGATTTTGATTCGCAGAAAAGTCTTTCCCAGGTTGAGTCTGAGCGTAATGAAGAAATTGTAAAGAATGTGGTAGATGCAATTTTTAATAAGATATTTTCAAACTGGTAAAATAAATTCATCAAGCAATTTGCTAATTGTTTATTGATAAATGTATAGTTTTAATTCATGGAAAAACACAAGATGCTTTTTGAAACCATTTTTAAAAAGCCCTTTACTGATAAGGGCAATATCGACTTATTGGAAAACATCGCAAATGAGTATCCATATTTTGCAGCTGCACAATTTTTTTTATTAAAATCAACCAACAACAACAACCCGGATTATAAAAATCGGATTCAAAAAAATGCGGTACTGTTTAATAATAATTACTGGCTGAATTTTCAATTACAGCATGCACAAACTGCATCCCACAAAATTATTCAAAAAGAAATTTCAATTGAAAAAACAACTGAAGAAACTACAGTTGATGATGTTTTCAATAATGAACCACTACCGGCAACACCGCAAATTTCCGAACCGGTTGATACAAATCCGGCTCTTATAAATAATCATACAGAAGAAAATTGTGACGAAGAATTTATAAATGAAGTAGATGAAACCGGCCCTGATTTGCCAGAGCTTAAATTAAATTTCGAAAAAATTAATACGCCTGTTGCAGACGATGCTGTTTTATTTGAACCCTTACATACAACTGATTATTTTGCCAGCCAGGGAATAAAATTAAGTGAGGAAGTAATTGCTACCGATAAATTAGGCAAGCAATTAAAAAGCTTTACTGAGTGGTTAAAAACCATGAAGAAAGTACACACTGAACAATTAACAGACAGCAGCAACCCTGCTGATATCGACAACCAACATAGTGATTCATCAATTCAAGCGCTTGCAGAAAAATCTAACCAGGAAAATGAAGTATTAACCGAATCGATGGCCGAAGTTTTATTACAGCAGGGGCGCAATAAAAAGGCATTGGAAGTTTATAAAAAATTAAGTTTGCTCAATCCCGGTAAAAGCGCTTACTTTGCTGCCAAAATTAACCAAATTAAAGTACAGTAGTATGTTAGTGTTATTTGCAATTTTAGTTATCATTTCATCCGTAATATTGGGAATGATTGTATTGGTACAAAACCCTAAGGGTGGCGGTTTAGCTGGCACTTTTGGTGGTGTGGGCAACAATTTAATGGGTGTAAAACAAACTACCGATGTGTTGGAAAGAGGTACTTGGGTATTTGCAGGAATCGTTGGAATACTTTGTTTATTATCTCCAATATTTATTCCAAAAACTGTAGGCAGTTCTTCAAAAAATGATGAATTGATTAATAAAGCGCCTACCTCGGCTCCGGCAAAAAACAATTCCGTAACATTACCCGGTGCTGCTACAACTGATACATCAAAGTAAATAATTTATAAAAATATTTGTAACCCCGTCTGTTATTGACGGGGTTTTTTAATTTACTTTTATTCATCTTACAATTAATAAAAAAAAAGCATTGGTAAAAAAAATTATTAAACTCACATTTGTTGGATTGCTGGCTTTGGCATTGATTGCTGCTTGGTTAGTTTTTGGTAGTGGTACAAATTTTAATGAGAATAAAAAAAGCTTTTTTATAAAAACCGGCAGTAACTACAATGATGTAGAAAATGGGTTGAACAAAAATGGCATTATTAAAAACAGCCGCATTTTTAATTTACTGGCAAAAGCAATTGGCTATAACGATAATGTAAAAGCCGGAAAATATGTTATAGAAAAAAACAGCAGCATATATACTATTTTAAAAACAATCCGATCTGGAAGACAAACACCCGTAAATTTTGTAATTACTAAACTTAGAACAAAGGAAGATTTTGTTGAAAAAATTATTGCAAATTTCGAATGCGATTCCATAACCGTAATGCAATTTTTAAACAGTCCCGATTCGCTGAAGGCTTATCATTTAGATAGCAATACGGTTATGACTGCAATTATTCCAGATACTTACAAGTTGCTCTGGAATTCTTCGTTTTCAAAATTATTTAAACGACTGTACAATGAAAATCAAAAATTTTGGGATGTAGAAAGACTAAAAAAAGCAGCCAATCTGGGCCTTGATAAATCGCAGGTTTACATACTTGCCAGCATCGTTGAAGAGGAAACAAACAAAGCAGAAGACAAAGGAAAAATTTCAAGCGTATATTTAAACCGATACAGAAAGGGAATGAAAATGGGTGCTGATCCAACAGTAAAATTTGCATTAAAAGATTTTGGATTAAAGCGTATTTATTTTAAGCATTTATCTGTTCAATCGCCCTACAATACTTATCTGTACAAGGGTTTACCACCGGGCCCCATTTGTACGCCTTCAAAAAACACAATAGATGCGGTGTTAAATACACCGGCTACATCTTATCTATATTTTGTTGCCAAACCCGATTTAAATGGCTATTCAAATTTTGCAACAACTTACCAGGAACATTTACAATTTGCCAAAGCATATCAACAGGCATTGGATATTTTAATGAAGAAAAATTAATAATGGGTGATAAAGTAAAAAGTAAAAATTCAAAATTAAAAATGAAGCTTAAGCTTTGTTGTAAATTTAATGTTTGCAAAAATATTTTGCCTTTTGCCTTTTGCCTTTTGCCTTTTGCCTTTTGATTTTTGATTTTTGATTTTTGCCTTAAAAAACAACATTGACAAAACTAGAACGAATCATACTAACCAGTCCCCCAGTTGCATTTGTAATACGCAAAAGTAAAGGTTGGTATTTACCCGGTTTTGAAGGTGTGCCATTGTATGACGTAATTGCTTTTTTTTTAAAGCAGGTAAAAACAGTTGGACTTACGGAAAGAGCATCTGCAATTTCGTATAATTTTATTATGGCAATTCCGCCGTCATTTTTGTTTTTATTTACGTTGATTCCGAATTTGCCTTTAATAAAAAAAATCACCATTAAAAAAGAGCTGCATGCCATTATAACGGATATTGTACCATCCAAATCTTACAATGTAAACCTCATAAAATTTGTTGATTCTTTTTTAGATGATTCAAAAATCGGTCTACTTTCATTTGGTTTGATACTGGCATTATTTTTTGCATCAAATGCAATGATGGGATTGATGCGATCCTTTAATAAAAATTACATTGGCTTTGCTAAACGAAATGATTTTCACACCCGGCTAGTCGCCATTCGTTTAACAGGTTTACTTTTTCTGCTTTTATTTGGCTTTTTAATTTTATTGATTTCGCAAGGTGCTGCTTTAAAATTTATAGGAATAAAAAGTGTTATTATCAGAGAAATTATTTTTTATGTGAGGTGGCTTTTTATTGTTGGCTTAATATTTTATTCCATTGCATTTATCTACAAATACGCCCCTGCAGTTCATAAAAAATGGAAGCTCACCTCTCCGGGAACCATACTGGCAACAGTTTTAAGCATTTCAGCCACGGTAGGTTTTTCCTTTTTTGTAAACAATTATGGAAAATACAATGCTTTGTATGGCTCCATAGGAACCGTAATCGTTTTGATGGCATTAATCTATATCAACTCGTTGGTATTACTCATTGGTTTCGAACTGAACGTAAGCATTAAATCGTTGAAAGCAATTGCAGAGCAACGAAAAGCGGAAGAAATGGAAAACCCAACCTTATAATAACTTGAACGTTTTGCATTTTACCCTTATTCAAGTACCTTCGCAATCTCAATTTTAAAATAACAAATTTCAAAAATTATGGCATACGATGTAATTGTTTTAGGCAGCGGCCCGGGTGGATATCCAGCAGCTATCAGAGCTAGTCAACTTGGTAAAAAAGTTGCAATTATCGAAAA
>JANPAP010000616.1:0-5991 GCA_031429975.1 Chitinophagaceae bacterium | reverse complement strand
CTTTTTCTCCAAACAAATTACCTATCTTCGTTACCTAAACATCTCATTTAACTTTTATATGGATAAAGGGGAGTTATATATGATTTTGAACCGTTTTAAAACAGAAAAAAACAATGGATCCGATAATACTATACATTATCATTGGCGCAGCAGCGCTGATATTGGGCATCGTACTGGGTAAACTGGTATTTGCAAAAAACACCCAAAAACAAATTGCAGAAGCCGAGCAACAGGCTCAAAAAATCATTGCCGACGGAAATTTACAGGCCGAAAACCTGAAAAAAGAGAAACTTTTAGAAGCCAAAGAAAAATTTGTGCAGCTAAAGGCCGATCACGAACGTGATGTATTGCAACGCAACCAAAAATTAGTTTAAAGCGAAAACCGCATCAAACAAAAAGAACAATCCCTCAACCAAAAAGAGCAGAATCTGGATAAACAGATGAAGGAAAATGAAGCCATTAAGGAAAACCTTAACCGGCAGATTGAAGTCATTAACGTAAAGCGCACCGAGCTGGAAAAACACCAGGAGGAGCATATCCGCCGTCTTGAAAAAGTGGCAGGCTTATCTGCCGAAGATGCAAAAACTCAACTAATTGAAGGATTAAAACAGGAAGCCCAATCACAAGCCATTTCCTTGCAACAGGAAATAATTGAAGAAGCAAAATTAAAAGCAAATAAAGAGGCTCGTAAAATTGTAATTCAAACTATTCAGCGTACTGCGGCTGAGCAGGCTATTGAAAATTCTATAACAGTATTTAATTTAGAAAGCGATGAAATAAAAGGTTCTATTATCGGAAGAGAAGGTAGAAATATCAGAGCCATTGAAGCCGCTACCGGAGTAGATTTGATTGTAGATGACACTCCTGAAGCCATTGTACTTTCCTCCTTCGATCCATTACGCCGTGAAATTGCCCGATTATCCTTGCAACGTTTGGTAGCCGATGGCCGTATTCATCCTGCACGTATTGAAGAAGTGGTTGAAAAAACGAAACGTCAATTAGATGACCAGGTAATGGAAATTGGTGAACGTACTGCAATGGAACTGGGTGTTCATGGCTTACACAAAGAGTTGATAAGAATGGTAGGCCGTATGCGTTTCCGTTCTTCTTACGGGCAAAACTTATTGATGCATAGCCGTGAAACTGCCAACCTTTGCGCCATCATGGCTTCGGAACTTGGTATGAATCCTAAATTAGCAAAACGTGCCGGATTATTACACGATATTGGTAAAGTACCGGATGAAGAAACTGAATTGAGCCATGCATTACTAGGTGCCAAACTTGCCGAAAAATATGGTGAAAATCCAGCGGTTGTAAATGCCATTGGTGCCCACCATGATGAGATGGAAATGCAATATGTTATTTCTCCAATTGTTCAGGCTTGCGATGCCATTAGTGGCGCCAGACCAGGGGCAAGACGTGAAATTATGCAGCAATACATTCAACGTATTAAAGACCTTGAAAATCTGGCACAGGCATATCAAGGTGTAGAAAAAGCTTACGCCATCCAGGCTGGTCGTGAATTAAGGGTTATTGTTGAAGCAGATAAAGTGAGCGATGCCGAAAGTGATAAATTGAGTTTTGAAATTGCTCAGAAAATACAAACAGAAATGACTTTTCCAGGGCAAATTAAAGTAACGGTAATACGTGAAAAAAGAGCCGTAAACATTGCCCGGTAAAAAATATTTAATTGAATATTGGGAATTGAATTGTTTTCCCTACTTTTGCCGTCCGAAAATTTTAAGATTATGAATGCAGTAAATTTTGTACACGAACAGCTAACAGCTACACCAGCACTACCTTCTTTTAAAGCTGGTGATAACATAACCGTTAATTATAAAATTGTAGAAGGAACTAAAGAGCGTATCCAAAGTTTTAAAGGCGATGTTATCAAACGCCAGGGTGTTGGAGCTACAGCAACTTTTACAGTACGTAAAATGAGCGATGGCGTTGGAGTTGAACGTTTATTCCCTTTTTATTCTCCAAATATTGATAGTATTGTTTTAAATAAAGTTGGTAAAGTACGTCGTGCCAAATTGTTTTATTTAAGAGAAAGAAGTGGTAAAAGTGCCCGTATTCAGGAAAAAAGAATGGCAGTTACTGCAAAAGCAAAAGTTAAAGCAAAGTAATATTTTTATAAAAAAATTTAAAAGCGAGAACCGAATGGTTCTCGCTTTTTTTATTCACAATAATAAATTATACACACAATAAATCCAATTGCTATTCGTTTACGCTCTTTAATCCCTTAACGAAAAAACCCTATTATGAAAAAATCTATTTCTATTTCCCTGATTATTGCAACGGTATTACTTGTAAGTTCATGCGCCAGAAGTATTACAACTTATGAAGCTGCCAATGGCAAAGCAAGATGTGGCCGATCCATTCGTTAACAATATGTTGTTTCAAAACAAAAACAATACTAAACTCAATAGTAACTTAATATTATAGCTGTTAAAGGCAATTATTAGTGAATTAATTATTTACCTTTGCTCAATAATTAAATAATTATGACAGTTACAAATTTATCAATTTTCCTTATTGGAATGCCCGGAGGATCGGAATGGATTTTTATCATTCTTGCAATTGTATTGCTGTTTGGCGGCAAAAAAATACCTGAATTAATGAAAGGCCTTGGCAAAGGAATCAGGGAGTTTAAAGACGCAAAAGATAATGTAAAAAGCGAAATTGAAGAAGGTATGAAAGAGAAAGATAAAGATGATGAAATTAGCCAGCTAAAAAAACAACTGCAGCAAAAGCAAGCGCAGGAATTACCCAAATAATAATTTACCTTAAATAATAATTCGGCTGAAGCGATTGATAATTTTATCATTCACTTCAGCCGGTTTTGTAATTATCAAAAACAGAATTGTGTTTACATCCATCAATGAATATCATCAGCAATTATCCTCCGCAAATTCTACTTGTGTTGCAACGGTTAAAGAATACTTGAAAAAAATAAAGGAACAACAGCGGCTAAATGCATTTATTGAAGTTTATGAAAATGAAGCACTAGAAAGAGCCGAATCATTGGATGAAGCAAGGATTGCAGGAAAACCCACCGGCAAACTTCATGGTGTAGTAGTGGCAATTAAAGATGTTATTTGTTATAAAGATCATAAGGTTTCGGCGGCATCAAAAATTTTGGAAAATTTTACTTCTGTTTATTCTGCCACAGCCGTTCAAAAATTATTGGATGTAGATGCAATCATTATCGGCAATTGCAATTGCGATGAATTTGCAATGGGTAGCAGCAACGAAAATTCTGTTTACGGAAATGTATTGAATGCTTTGGATGAACGTAAAGTACCAGGAGGTTCTTCAGGGGGAAGTGCTGTTGCCGTACAGGCAGGCTTGTGCATGATTAGCTTAGGAAGCGATACGGGTGGGTCGGTAAGGCAGCCGGCAGATTTTTGTGGTATTGTAGGGCTCAAGCCTTCTTATGGCCGTGTTTCGAGATATGGGTTGATTGCATACGCATCCAGCTTTGATCAGATTGGAATTTTTGGAAATTCCATTGAAGACATTGCCCTTACATTGGAAGTTATTTCCGGCGCCGATGATTTTGACAGTACCGTTTCACATACAACAGTTCCAACTTTCAGTAATTCCATTCATCCCGAAAATAAAAAATACCGAATTGCTTATTTCGATGAAGCAATCAATCACCCATCATTGGACAATGAAATCGGCACTGCAATAAAAAATTGTTTTGATCATTTAGAAAAAGATGGCCATACTGTAACAGCAGTTCCTTTTGATTTACTTGACCATATTGTGCCAGCCTATTATGTACTTACCACTGCCGAAGCTAGCTCCAATCTTAGCAGGTTTGATGGCGTTAGATATGGCCATAAAACAAGTGAACCAGTTAGCAACTTAGATCATTTTTATAAACTCAACCGTAGTGAAGGTTTTGGTAAAGAAGTAAAGCGAAGAATTATGTTGGGTACTTTTGTTTTAAGTGCCGGTTATTATGATGCTTACTTTAACAAAGCACAACAGGTTCGACGTTTACTCACCAATAAAATGCAAGAGATTTTTAATGATTTTGATGCGGTTATTTTACCCACGGCTCCATCAACTGCATTTACTATTGGCGAAAAAACAGATGACCCCATTGAAATGTATTTGGCAGATATTTATACTGTTTCTGCAAACCTAACCGGATTGCCTGGCATATCCATTCCTCTTTTTAAACACAGCAATGGCATGCCTTTCGGGTTGCAGGTTATGACCAAATCATTTGATGAAGTAACTTTGCTACAACTCTCTGCATTGTTGATGAATCAATATAAAAAGACTTAGTGTTATTAAAATAATGAAGCGTTTATTACTTACATATTTTTCAATTTTTATGATTGCACAAATTAGTTTTGGCAACCATTTACCGAATGAAATATCTAAGTCATTTCAACAAAATAATCAGGATACCATTATTGATGATTATAAAAAGGAAGATGCATTAATTGAAGAAGTAATTAAATCAAAAACGGTTCCTAAAAAAGAAAAGGTTGAATATTTTAACCAGGTTACCAAGTATGGATTTAAAAACCTGTTCTCAAACAATTCCTTTAATTCAGCAATGCCCTATTCTGCCCAGATAAATCCCAATGCAGAATTTTTTGTGCAGGATTACATGAAAGGGCATTCCAATTATTTAATAAAAATGAAAGGTTGGGGGCAACCCTATTTTAATCTTATTGAAAATGTATTACAGCAATATGGATTACCAAAAGAATTAAAATACATTGCCGTAATTGAATCAAATTTAAATGCAGCTGTTACCAGTAATAAAGGTGCCGGTGGCCCCTGGCAATTTATGCCTGTAACTGCCCGGCAATACGGATTGATGGTAAATGGAGGAATTGATGAACGGAGAGATTATTATAAAAGCAGCCATGCTGCTGCCCGATACCTGCTGTATTTATACAAACAATTACATGATTGGTTACTGGTGATGGCGGCCTACAACGGCGGCCCAGGAAGGGTTTACAGCGCAATGAAAAAAAGTGGCAGTAAAAATTTCTGGAGCCTGCAATATTATTTACCCGAAGAATCGAGAACCTATGTAAAACGTTTTATTGCCACGCACTACATTATGGAAGGAGCCGGAGGAGTTACTACAACTGGCAACAATAACCTTTTAAATGCTTACAATCCAAACATTAAATCAACAGGTAATATTGATAATTTAACCGATGCCGAATTGGTGGATGTAGAAACCTTAACGGTTTCCGGAAAATTTAACTCCCTGATTATTGCAAAAAATCTGGCAATGGAAATTGCATATTTCAATCATTACAATCCCAATTTTGATGCGGTGATTGCTTCATCCGGAAATTATGAAATGAAATTACCAGCTGATAAAATGCAATTGTTTATTGCTAATAAATATCCAATCCTAAACGAGTGTGTTCAGGTATTATTAGGTGGCGCAACTGTACCTGCTAACAGGGTTGACTACCCCATCAGAAAAAAAATGAAACAATAATTTTATTGATAAATTCTTTTGTAAGCATTCTGGTGTTTTTCCATAATCACTTTTCTTTTTAGTTTAAGTGTTGGCGTAAGTTCGCCGCTTTCAATCGTCCACTCCTGGGGTAATAATTCAAACCGCTTAATTTGCTCTACGTGGTTAAATAAATTATTAAAACTGTCGATTAAATCTTTAAAAAGCTCCAGTACTTTTGGATTGTTAACAGCATCTTCATTTGTAATAAAAGGGATTTCTTTTTGCTTCATCCAATCTTTTAAATTTTGCATGGATGGTACAATTAACGCTCCTACAAATTTTTCATCGGCGCCTACAATCATCATCTGTTCTATAAATGGCGATTCCTTCATTTTGTTTTCAATGGGTTGTGGTGCTACATATTTTCCACCACTGGTTTTAAACAACTCTTTCTTACGGTCGGTAATTTTTAAATATTTTCCATCTTCAAAAACACCAATATCGCCAGTGTGTAACCAGCCATCAATAATGGTTTCGGC
>JANPAP010000615.1:0-15908 GCA_031429975.1 Chitinophagaceae bacterium | reverse complement strand
AATACCCAATTCTTTCAACATATCGCTGAAGCGGCCACGGTCTTCGGCAATATCCATATTGTCGTAAGAAGTACCGATTATTTTTATGCCTTTTTCGTGCAATTTTTTCGAAAGTTTCAGGGCTGTTTGTCCACCCAATTGCACAATTACACCATAGGGTTTTTCGTGTTCAATAATTTCCCAAAGGTGTTCCCAAAATACGGGTTCAAAATACAACTTATCGGCAATATCAAAATCGGTACTAACCGTTTCGGGATTACAATTTACCATGATGGCCTGGTAACCGGCTTCTTTAATGGCCAGCAAACCGTGTACGCAACAATAGTCAAACTCAATACCCTGGCCAATCCTGTTGGGGCCCGAGCCAAGAACAATGATGGAGCCCTTACTGTTTTGTTGTGGAGAAGCAACAATTGATTCGTTATGCTGAATTAAATTTTTCTGATCGGTGCTTGAAGATTTTTCAAAGGTTGAATAAAAATAGGGTGTCTTTGCTTCAAATTCTGCAGCACAGGTATCCACCATTTTAAATACTCTTTTTAGCCCAATTGATTTTCTTCTTTCATACAATTGTTCTGCATCTTCTTCCTGCATTATTTTTATCAATTGCTCATCGCTAAAGCCCAGCGTTTTTGCTTCAGTTAGTAATGCATCCGGCAATGATTCAATATTATATTTTGAAACTTCTTTTTCGCAAACACAAATTTTTTGTATTTGATCAATAAACCATTTGTCGATACCGGTGCTTTCGCAAATTCGGTTGATGCTGGCTCCAGCCATCAATGCATCTTTAATGCGGAAAACCCTGTCCCACTTTGGAATTTTTATATACTCCAGTAATTCATCTGCCTTCATCATACTCTGCCCATAATAACCCAGCCCCAGTGCATCATTCTCTAAACTCTGACAAGCTTTTTGAATGGCTTCTGCAAAACTTCTTCCTATCGCCATCACCTCGCCAACGCTTTTCAATTGAAAACCCAGCGTATCATTGGCGCCTTTAAATTTATCAAAATTCCATCGGGGAATTTTTACAATTACATAATCCAATGCCGGTTCAAAATAAGCGGATGTACTTTGTGTGATCTGGTTTTTTAATTCATCCAGATTATAACCAATGGCCAACTTTGCAGCAATTTTTGCAATGGGGTAACCCGTAGCCTTACTCGCCAATGCCGAGGAGCGGCTAACCCTTGGATTTATTTCAACAACAATTAATTCTTCTGTAACCGGCTCTAAAGCAAATTGCACATTGCAACCTCCGGCAAAATTGCCCAGGTTACGCATCATGCGTATGGCAGTGTTCCGCATGTTTTGATAAGCAGTATCGCTCAATGTCATGGCCGGTGCAACCGTAATACTATCGCCGGTATGCACTCCCATTGGATCAAAATTTTCTATCGCACAAATGATGGCAACATTATCGGCACTGTCTCTCAATAATTCCAATTCATATTCTTTCCAGCCCAGCACTGCTTTTTCTACCAACACTTCATGCATTGGGCTGGCGGTTAAAGCATAGTTGAGCGCTTCATCCAATTCTTCTTTTTTAAATACGATACCACCTCCGGTTCCGCCCAAAGTAAAAGATGGACGCAACACCAACGGGAACCCAATTTCTTGTGCAAACTCTTTTCCTTCTAAAAATGAATTGGCAATTTTTGCCTGGCAAACTTTAATACCCATTTCAATCATCCACAATCTAAATTTCTCCCGGTCTTCGGCTTTATCGATCGCTTTAATATCAACACCAATAAGGGTTACATTAAATTTTTCCCAAATGCCCAACTCATCTGCTTCCTTACAAAGGTTTAGGGCTGTTTGCCCGCCCATGGTGGGTAACACGGCGTCAATGCGGTTTTCGCCATCCTGATTTTCTTCTAAAATTTGTTCAATACTTTCAACAGTTAGTGGCAACAGGTAAACCTTATCCGCCATCATGGGATCCGTCATAATAGTAGCCGGATTGCTGTTGATAAGCGTAACCCTTACGCCTTCTTCTCTGATACTTCTTGCTGCCTGTGTTCCGGAATAATCAAATTCGCAAGCCTGTCCGATAATGATTGGGCCGCTGCCGATGATGAGTACAGATTTAATGGAGTTGTTTTTTGGCATTTGTATTCAAACTTAAATTGAAAAAATTGCCACGGGGAAATAAATTTATCCGAAGCGGCCAAAGTTAATGAAAAAAGAATTTTTGTAATTAGATAATTTATTTGACGGGTTGTTTAATAATTTAAAACAGCTTGTACTTTTCAGTGAATGCATTCTAAAATGTAATGATTAAAAAATTATTACTTTGATACAATCAGCAACAGTTTTAACAGATTCACTTTAATAAACTCCTGTTAGTTTTTTTATTATCCATTACTTTTGAAAATATGAAGAACCTGTTTTCATTAAAATATAAAGTTGCAATGCTGTTGGCAGTATTTGCATTTCCAATGTTGGTTGCGGCTCAAATTTTTCCTGCAAAAAATTATCCGCAGGGATATTTTTCATGGCCTGTTCAGGCAACTAAAGCATTGGCTGCAAATTTTGGCGAACTGAGGCCCAATCACTATCACATGGGATTGGATTGTAAAACCAACCAGCGTGAAAACGTGCCTGTGGTTGCTACTGCGGCTGGCTATATTGCCAAAGTAAAAATTGAACCATTTGGATTTGGCCGCTGCATTTATATCAATCATCCCAACGGATTAACCACTTTATATGCACACTTAAATAATTTTTATCCGGCGCTGGAAAAATATATTACCGAGCAACAATACAAAATTGAAAGCTGGAAAATTTTTATGGACATTCCTGCAAATTTATTCCCGATACAGAAAGGCGATTTTATTGCTTACAGTGGCAATACCGGTGGATCGCAGGGACCACATCTGCATTTTGAAATCAGGGATACAAAAACGGATAAGGTATTGAACCCACTGTTGTTTGGCTTCCCTATTACCGATCATGTTGCGCCATCAATTTTAAGACTTGCAGTTTACGATCGTACCAAAAGTATGTACGAACAAAGCCCTCGATTTATCAGCATTAAAAAAGTAAATGGTATTTATCAAACCATTCCCTCGATCGTATCATTGCCATTTAATAAAGTAAGTTTCGCCATTAAATCTTTTGATCAATACAGTGGCTCTACCAATCAAAATGGAATTTACGAAGCCAGTTTATTTGACAATGAAAAGCCGGTTGTTGGATTTCAGTTAGACAGTATCAGTTACGACGAAACCCGGTATTTGAATGCACACATCGATTTTAAATTACGCAGCGGCGGCGGGCCTTTTGTACAACATGTAAGCAGGCTGCCCGGTTATCCCGAAGGTGTTTATAAAGATGTTTCCGGCGACGGTGTACTGGATTTATCTGATGAAGAAAACCATGCAATAAAAATTGAAGTAAAGGATACAGAGGGCAATACATCCATTTTAAAATTTGCTGTAAAATCAACAGGCAATACAGTTACAGTTGATGAGCCGGCTCCTCAAAATAAATTTACACCCGGCTTTTTAAATATTTTTGAAAATAACGATATCAGTTTTTTTCTGGATGAAACACAGATTTACGATTCGTTCAATTTTAAATTATCAACCATTACTGGCAGCAAAGGAAATATTGCCTACCAATTGTATAACGGCAATATTCCGGTTAATAGTTTTTACCGGATATGGATAAAAAATACCACAACAAATTCACCAAACAGGATGGTAATGCGGCGTTGGTGGAATAATAAAATTGATTATGCAAAAGCGGTTAAATCCGGCAATTGGTATATGGCTAGTTTTAAAGCTTTGGGCAATGTTGAATTGCTGGAAGACAATACCCCGCCAACGATTACGCCGGCAGGTTTTTTTAATGGAATGAATGCCGCTAAATTAAGCAGGCTTGTTTTTGTTATACGAGATGAAACAGATGAACTGCGAAATTTCAGGGCAACTTTAGATGGGCAGTGGTTGCGGTTTAGCAACGATAAAGGCAAAACATTTATTTACAATTTTGATGAGCATTGCCCTGCAGGTGAACACGAATTAAAAATTGCTGTTGAAGATTGTGCAGGAAATCTTACGGAACGGATTTATACTTTCAGGAGGTGAAGTTTAAAAAGTCAAAAATCAAAAGTCAAAAATCAAAATTTAAAACCCATTCTCGGACAGACTTTATAATTTCTATTTTATGATAACATTACAAGAAGGAGAAAAAGCACCACTGTTTACTTCGGTAGATCAGGATGGAAACAAAATTTTACTGTCGCAATTTAAAGGACAAAAAGTTGTACTGTATTTTTATCCGCAAGATGATACGCCAACCTGTACCATACAAGCTTGTAACCTTAAAGATAATTTTGCAATATTAAAAAAAGCCGGAATTATTGTGCTGGGAGTTAGTCCGGATGAAGTATTGAAACACAAAAAATTTGAAACCAAATACCAACTGCCTTTTACATTACTGGCCGATCCAAAACACAGCATCATTGATAAATACGGTGTGTGGGATGAAAAACAATTGTATGGCAGAAAATATATGGGCTTGTTACGTACTACATTTTTGATTGATGAAAAAGGCATCATCCGTAAAATTTTTTTAAAGCCAACAAGCAAACAACACAGCGAAGAAATTTTAAAAGCCTGGCAAGAAATTGACGGATAAAAAATCGATTTAGATAACCCATTCAATTTCTCCAAAATCAAAAAAATTATCGATGGTATCAACCGTAAAAAGCTGACCCTTTTCGGTAACCGATTTTATAGTTGTATTAAAAGCTACATTGTTCTTTTTTAATAATACCCTTTCATTTTTTTTGTAGAGGCTGTTGTTATACTGTTGCAAGATGTTTTCAAAAGGTTGTTGTAAAGCTGTTGCAATATCAGCAATAACCGCACTGTGTAACGCTTTTGCTAAAGCTAGAATATCAAATTCTTTCCCCGTAATTTGTTTTAAAGAAACCGCATTATTTAGGTCGAAATCGAAATTGGTTTGATTGACATTTAACCCAATTCCAACTACTGCAAATTTCCAACAGTAATTTGAAAAGCCTGGATCTTGATTGCTTTTTATTGCACTGGAATTACCGATTACATTTTCAATTAAAATGCCCCCTGCCTTTCTGTCACGCCAGTAAATATCATTGGGCCATTTTATTTGGGTTTCATCACCTGCATATTTACCATAAAAATTTAAACAAGCAAGCGCCACCATGGCCGACAAATTAAATTGTTTTGGAATTGTTAGCGGGAAGGGATCAATTATTATACTAATCGTTATGTTTTTGCCGTTAGCGGAATGCCATTGTTTTCCACGTTGCCCTTTACCATTGGTTTGGTTCATCGTAAAAAATGCATCGCCGTGTTTCGCCAATCCTGCATGAACTTTTGCCATGGCATAGTTGTTGGTACTATCCACACTATCCAAAATAGTAAAAGTATTTTCAGGATGAACCATAATGCAGCGATTAATAAAGAAATTGTATTTTTGAATCCAATCGCAAGCTACATGCATCAAAGCAGAAAAAAAAGAAAGTCTGATTGTTGTATGTAGGTGGTTTGGCCACAATAATTTTCATTTTAAATAAAATAGTTTGAGTAAAGTTTCAGCAGTAGCTACTAATAAAAAAAGTACGATTACAAGGTTAACCAGAAATAGTAAACTTTTTAAAGTAATTATCCTTGCCATGCAGGAAAAAAAGGCTGAGAATATTGTCAGCCTCGATTTAAGAAAAATCCCAGAAGCCGTTGCTGATTTTTTTATTATTTGTCAGGCAAACAGTACTACACAATTAAAAGCAATTGCCGATTTTGTGGAAGTAGAAGTAAAAGACAAATGCATTGAATCGGCCTTTAAACATGAAGGCCGGCAGGCGCAACAATGGATACTGATAGATTTTGTTACAGTTGTTGTACACATCATGTTGCCAGAGCCAAGAAAATTTTATCAACTGGAAGAAATGTGGAGCGATGCCCCATCAGTTGAACACAACGATTAATATCAATTACTAATAATTAACCGCAATAAATTTAATTTGCACACAAGTATATATGTCAGACGATCAACAAATGGATAACAGCAGGAAAAATACTCCTCCCAATCCTTCTTCAGGCGAAGAAAACCAACCTAAAAAAAGACCCAAGTTTAATATTTACTGGATTTATGGAATTGCCTTTGCTGCCCTTATTGGGTACAATTTTTTTAGAGGCGTTACCAGTTCGGGTATAGAAACCGATCAGGTAAAATTTAAGGAAATGGTAAAGATGGGTGATGTAGAAAAAATTAAAACAATCAGGGGCAAAAAGATTGTACGGGTTTATCTAAAAAAGGATGCCTTAAAAAACAATGCTGCGTATTATCAGAAAATTCTGGAAAAACCAGATTATGATCTTGCCTTAAAAATACCTGCACCCCAACTTCTTTTTAATATTGTAGAAGACAAAACTTTTGCCGAGCAGATGGGTGATTTTTATAAAGAAAATCCCACAGTACCCCAAGTGCCCGATTCGCCAGGCGAAGAAGGCGAATTTTTAGGCCAGATTGTTACAACATTATTACCGATACTTTTAATTGGATTATTGTTTGTAATGATGATGCGTAAAGTTGGTGGGCCGGGTGGCGGCAGTGGTGGACCGGGTGGCATTTTCAATATCGGAAAATCAAAAGCAACTTTATTTGATAAAGCATCCAGGGTAAATATCAATTTTGGCGATGTAGCCGGATTGGATGAAGCAAAAGTGGAAGTAATGGAAATTGTTGACTTCCTGAAAAATCCAAAAAAATACACCAACCTAGGCGGTAAAATTCCAAAAGGCGCTTTGTTGATAGGCCCTCCAGGTACCGGTAAAACCTTATTGGCAAAAGCCGTTGCAGGCGAAGCACAAGTGCCTTTCTTTAGTTTAAGTGGTAGTGATTTTGTAGAAATGTTTGTTGGTGTTGGTGCCAGCCGTGTACGGGATTTATTTAAACAAGCCAGAGAAAAAGCGCCTTGTATAATTTTTATTGATGAGATTGATGCGATAGGAAGGGCAAGAGGAAAAAATGTGATGATGAGTAATGATGAAAGAGAAAATACCTTGAATCAATTACTAGTTGAAATGGATGGTTTTGGAACCGATTTGGGCATCATTATTTTAGCCGCTACTAACCGTCCGGATGTGTTGGATACTGCGTTATTACGGCCGGGTAGATTTGATCGCCAGATATCGATTGACAAACCGGATTTGGTAGGAAGAGAAGCCATTTTTAAAGTGCATCTGGAACCCATTAAAATTTCTACAACCCTCGATATTCATAAACTAGCCGAACAAACACCAGGTTTTGCAGGAGCAGATATTGCCAACGTTTGTAATGAAGCAGCACTGATTGCTGCAAGAAAAGAAAAGCAAGCGGTTGACATGTCCGACTTTCAGGATGCGATTGACCGGGTAATTGGTGGATTAGAAAAGAAAAATAAAATCATCTCACCAGAAGAAAAAGAAATCATTGCTTATCACGAAGCCGGCCATGCAATTTGTGGTTGGTATCTGGAGCATGCCTATCCTTTATTAAAAGTAACCGTAGTGCCAAGAGGTACGGCTGCATTGGGTTACGCCCAATACACACCCAAAGAACAATACCTTTATAATACCGATCAGTTAATGGATCAAATATGTATGACATTGGGTGGAAGGGCCAGCGAAGATATTTTCTTTGGTAAAATAAGTACCGGTGCCAGCAACGATTTACAGCAAATTACACGGATTGCTTACAGCATGGTTACGGTGTATGGTATGAATGATAAAGTAGGTAATATCAGTTATTACGATCCCAACCAGGAAAATACTTTTACCAAGCCTTTTAGTGAGGAAACCGGTAAAATGATTGATGAAGAAGTTCGTAAATTAATTGACACCGCTTACCAGATTACAAAAAAACTTTTAATAGAAAAGAAAGGGGATGTTGAAAAACTGGCAAAAGAATTATTAAAGAAGGAAGTGTTATTTAAAAGTGATGTTGAAACCTTAATTGGCAAAAGACCTTTCGAAGAAAAAAAGACTTTGGATATTGAAGTTGATCCAAAAGATTTGGTTACCGAAGAACCTTCAACAGATATGCCAGAAGAATTAAAAACACCTCCTGTTATATAAATTTAATTATGGCTGTTTCACTGGCAAAAGAAAATATTTTAAAAAGAATAAGGAAGGCACTGAGTAATCCAGTGCCTTTACCTTTTCCTTTAAGCGAAGGCACTTCATCCGTTTATCATCCCCGTACCGATGAGTTGGAAATAATTTTTGCCGAAGCATTTACCGGGCTGCAAGGCAGGTTTGCTTTTTGTTTAAATGAACAGGATCTTCAGCAACAGATACAACAATTAATTGCTGTAAAAGAATGGACAAAAATATTTTGTACCGATACCAGATGGGAAGGAAGTTTTGGTAATACAATCAACCTTTCTACCTGCGACGCTTCGATTACCGGTTGTGAATTTTTAGTTGCCAGAACAGGCAGTATTGTATTAAGCTCCGCAGAACAAAGTGGCCGTACGGTAAGTGTGTATGCTCCAGTTCATATTTGTATTGCTTATAGCAATCAGTTGCTCTACGATGTGAAAGATGCATTGATTGCTGTTAAAGAAAAATATGCCGGTAAAATTCCATCATTTATAAGTTTTGCAACCGGCCCAAGCCGTACCGCCGATATAGAAAAAACATTGGTAACGGGTGTGCATGGCCCAAAAGAAGTGTTTGTATTTTTAGTAGAGTCTGCTTCCTGATTTTAATGCTCCCATTCTCCAAGTCCTTGCCGTATTAAAGTCCAGTTATCGGTAGTGCAATCAACCACTGTTGAGGGTATCATACCACCACTACAGCCATCAATTACAATATCCACAATCTATTCAAAATTTGCATAAATAATTTCGGGATCGGTAAATTCTTCCACCATTTCGCCGGGTAGCGATGAACTTAAAATCGGGTTACCCAATTCAGTTAAAATATGCTGACAAATATTATTGTCGGGTATCCTTAACCCAATCGTACTTTTTTTACTTTGTAATATTTTGGGCACTTGTTTACTGGCGGGTAAAATAAAAGTAAATGGCCCGGGCAAATGATTTTTCAAAACCCGGTACAAAGGCGTATCAATACTTTTTGTGTAATCGCTTAAATGGCTAAGGTCTTTACAAATAAAACTCAGTTGTGATTTTTTAGGATCGATATTTTTTATTTTACAAATCCTTTCAATGGCTTTAGGCTGTAAAATATCGCAACCCAATCCATAAATCGTATCAGTGGGATAAACAATAACACCCCCGTCTTTCAGGCATTCCACCACTTGCTTTATCAACCTTGGCTGGGGATTATCTGGATGAATTTGAATTAACAATTTTCAATTTTTATTTTGATAAAATTACAGCATTAAAAAAATCAATCTTAAATATCTAACGAATCAACTATTTCAACGCCTGATAAAAATTGTTGCAACATAGCCAAAACACTTTATAAACCGTTACTTTTGCAGCGTTTTTAATAATAACAAAAATAAAAAAAATATGTCTTTAATATCAGTAGGTACCATGGCTTTTGATGCCATTGAAACACCCTTTGGAAAAGTGGATCAAATTGTTGGTGGATCCGGAACTTATGTAGCTTATGCTGCCAGTAACTTTGTTACTCCCATTCAACAAATTTCAATTGTGGGTTACGATTTTCCAAAAGAGGAAATGGAAGAACTTGAAAAGCGGGGCGTACAAATGGAAGGAGTAGAAATTGTGGCTGATAAAAAATCTTTTTTCTGGAGTGGTAAGTATGCCATGGATATGAATACCCGTGATACATTAATTACCGACCTGAATGTACTGGCCGATTTTAATCCGGTAGTGCCGGAATCTTACCAGGGTGCCGAATTTTTAATGCTGGGAAATTTATCGCCCGATATTCAGTTAAGCATCATTAACCAATTAACAGTAAGACCAAAGTTGATTGTGATGGATACCATGAATTTTTGGATGGAAATTGCCATGGATGATTTAAAAGCAGTGTTGAAAAAAGTAGATGTGTTAATGGTAAACGATAGCGAAGCCAGGCAATTAAGCGGCGAGTTTTCTTTAGTAAAAGCAGCCAGAAAAATAATGGAGATGGGGCCGAAATTTTTGGTGATCAAAAAGGGAGAGCATGGCGCATTATTATTTCACAACGAACATGTATTTTTTGCTCCTGCTTTGCCGTTGGAAGATGTGTTTGACCCAACCGGTGCCGGCGATACTTTTGCCGGTGGCTTTATCGGGCATCTTGCAAAAACAAAGGACATCAGTTTTGAAAACATGAAAACAGCCATCATTATTGGAAGTGCAATGGCAAGTTTCTGTGTTGAAAAATTTGGCCCAAACCGTATGAAAGAAATTACAAAAGCAGATATTGATGAAAGGATTGGAGAGTTTGTTCAATTGGTAAATTTTGATATCGACCTGGTTTAATCTTCCAACTAAACTTTATAAAAAAGGCTCGGTTAACTTTGTTAACCGAGCCTTTTTATTGAGTATCATTTCAATATCAATATCCAAAAATCTCTTCTAATTTCAATTTCTTTACTTCACCTAATTTACCTAGGTCGGCATCTTTAATTTTTTTCTCAGATGCTACAATGCAATAGGTATAAGGCTTTCCGGCAATATTTTTTGCATGAAAACCATGCAGCTCATCGTAACCGATTTTATCTACTGCTTCGTAAGTCATCTTACGGATATCATCGGTAAGTCCTTTGCGTTGAGCAGACAGGTAATTAAAAATGATTCCATCCTGGGTAATTCTTTCTGTTTCGATATCTTTTTTAATGCTGGCTTTTGCAGTTTTAATATTCTCTGCTACATCCGGCAATTCATTCAACAATTCATTCATAGCAGTAATCGATTCAATAAATTTATCGGCCTGGCAACCAATATAAGCAAGGGTATAAAATGGATCTTCTTTTTTATCAGGTGTTGCATAAACAGCAAATGTAGAATAAGCCAAGGCCTTACTTTCACGAATGGTTTGAAATACCAATGCACCCATACCTCCGCCAAAATAATTATTAAACACCCCAACAACCGGCTCCATTTCCGGAGTATACAAAACGCTGTTATTTACCCAACGAATTTCGGCCTGCACCATATTGTAATCGGCAAACAACACTTCTGATTTACTTTTTGATACTGGTGTAAATTGCATTTTTTCGGGAGCAGCTGTAAAGCTTGCAGGAATGCTGTGCAAGGTATTTAAGCCGCCTTGCAACGCTTCTAATGTTTGCGGTCCGTAATACAAAATACTATGACTGTAATGATTTAAATTATGCAACATATTCAACAACTCATCAGCACTTACATTGGCCAATTGATCATTAGTTAATACATTATTGAATGGGTTGTGCTCACCAAATCTTGCATAGTTAAACAGGCCGCTCATGATGGCTCCTTTATTTAATTTAGCATCGGTTCTGGCTTTAGATAAACGGGCTTTTAAAGCTTCGAGTGCTGCTTCGTCGGGTTTGCAATTTTTTAATAAATCTTCAAATAAAGTTACTGCTTCGGTAAAATTATCCTGCAAACCTTCAATGGTTACGGTTGTAAATTCGGTACTTGCTGCAACATTAAAACTACAGGCAATTTTATAAAACGCTTTGGTAATTTGTTCCGAACTCATTTTATCGGTACCTAAAAATTGCAGGTATTGTGCAGCCACTGCTAATTTTTTATCATTCCAGGTGCCCATGTTAAAACGGTAACGCAACCTGAAAAGACTGTTGTCTTTATTTTGAACATACAGTATTTCTGCCGGTCCAATTTTGCCTCTTTGCAAATCTTTATTGTAATCAATCCAAACTGGATTAACGGTTGTAGCTGGCATATTATTTACCGCTTTTACAAAATCAGATTGAGCATCTCTGTTGGTTTCTACCGGTGTAATGGCAGGCTTTTCTACTTTCACAATATTCTTATCTTCTCCTTTACGTTTTAAAATCACAACATAATTGTTCAAGAAATATTTATTGGCAAATGCAACAATATCCTTTTTGGTTAGTTTACTTAAAAGGTCGGTATAGGCCACCTGGTCTTTCCAATCCAGCTCCGATGTAAATGCATCCATCAAATCGCTGGCACGGCTGCTGTAGGTTTCGGTGCCTTGTATTTTTGCTTTTTTCTGATTGTTGATAATAGCTGTTATCAGGTCTTCATCAAAGTTTCCTTTTTTCAGATTTTCAATTTCAGCAAGCATCAAAGTTTTTACATCTTCCAGCGATTGGCCTGTAGTTGGTGATCCCTGCATAAACAAAATACCATAATCAATCAAGGTATAAGCCGATGCGGATGCCCTCAATAACTTTTGCTTTTTTACAAGATTTAAATCCATTAAACCGGCTTTACCATTGGTAAGAATTTGGCCAACCAGCTCTGCCAATAAAACGTCTTTTGATTTATTTCCCGGCAACCGAAATCCGATGGTTGCATTTTCTGCATCGGGCCCAACCACTTCTCTTTCTATCGGATTGGTAATGGGTTGTTCCGGATCAAAACTATATTTTGGTAAGGCTTTTGTTTTCATGTAAGCAAATGTTGCTGCCACTTTTTTTATCATCACATCCGGATCAAAATCGCCACTTAAAATAATACCCATATTATTGGGCACATAATAGGTGTTGAAATAATCTCTGATTGCTTTTAGCGATGGATTTTTTAAATGCTCCACCGTACCAATAGTGGTTTGTTTACCATAATTATTATTCTTAAATAATTCGGTAAATAATTTTTCAAAAACCTTTCTGCCATCATTATCGAGGGTGCGGTTTTTCTCTTCATAAACCGCTTCCAACTCTGTATGAAAAATTCTTAACTGTGGATTGCGAAACCTTTCGCCCTGTACTTTTAAATATTTATCAATAGCGCTTGATGGTACATCATCCGTATAAACCGTTTGCTCGAATGATGTAAAAGCATTGGTGCCCTGACCACCCATAGCAGCCATCATCTTGTCGTATTCATTGGCAATGGCAAATGTTGCTGCTACGCCTGATACCGAATCAATCTGGTGATAAATGGCTTTGCGCTTTTCAGCATCCGTGGTGTGATTATACAATTCATACAATGCATTTACCTTATCAAGCTGTGGCTTTTCTTTTGCCCAGTTTAATGAACCATATTTATCGGTTCCTTTAAACAACATATGCTCAAGATAATGCGCCAAACCTGTATGGTTGGCCGGATCTGTTTTACTGCCGGCTTTGGTTGCTACATAACATTGTATCCTTGGATCTTTTTTAGTAGGACTTAAAATAACGGTAAGCCCGTTTGGCAATGTATAAAACCTTGCCTTTATTGGATCGTTACTTACATACTTATAAGCATAGGCGCCCGATACAGCTTGTTGCCATTGATACTTAGCAGCAGTTGGCAGTTTGCCGGTTTGTGCAATTGCCGCAATTTGCAAAAGCAATACGGCTAGCAGCATAAAATTTTTCTTCATATTTATAATTTGCGTTTAAATAATTGGGGGTAAATATAACAAGCATTCATTGTATAAATTTACCGTTCACAACATATTTAACTGAGAAACAACAATTATTTTTTAGTGCCCTCATTACAAATTGTAGTTGCTTGTTTTTATTTTGAAAGGAATCCGATTTTTTTTAATAACTGCTTTACATTTGATGATGCAGCAAGAAACAAAAACAAAAATCATTGCCTATCCCTGGCTTTGCGGCTGTATTATTTTTTCGTTGCTGGTATATTGGATATTTTCTTTGGCCCTTATTTTTAAGAGTCAATCAATTCAATCTGTAGCCCCTTTACCCAGGGCCGTTTATTACAGTTTTTTTAAACAAAACTGGCATCTTTTTGCCGATACAAGGCAATACAACAGGGAGCTCTACCTGATTTTAAATGACAGCAATTCGCAGCAAAAAAACGACAGCATTGCCTTAGTAAAATATATTGTTGCCCAAAAAAGAAAGCATGCCCCTTTTAATAATTTTGAAGATGCTACCGATCATTTGATTTACAGAATAATGAACGGGTTGGAACAACAGATTTATGAAAATAAAATTTTATTGCAAAAACAATTTCCGGATATGAGTGCCGGTTATTACCTGCAACAAAGTTCAATGCTTGTTGAGCAAGACAGCCTGCACAAAAGTAATTTGCAAAACCTGGAAAGTTTTGGAAAATATGTATTGCAGCAAAATAAAATTACAACAACAGGCAAACTTTTTAAATTGGTTTTAGTGTACCATTACATTCAACCGCCAAATCCGCAAGCCGGTATAAACACTAACCAGATCGATCAAACCATTTTTACATCAACATTTAAAAAAATATAAATGTTGAAAATTATTAAACAAGCTGTCTGGCAATTACAACAACGCAATCAAAAGGCAAGCGCATTGGCATTTTTAAGAGTGGCTCTTTGCAGTTGGTATTTAAAAGAATTATTGTTTCGCTGGCCTGCACTGGAACTATTGTACAGCAACAACAGTATTTTAAAAATAAAAGCATCTAACAGCTTTCAGCTTTTTCATTTGGATATTGCTTTTTTTTATGAGCATTACCTGGTACTTGTATACTGTTGCATTGTATTGTTGTTTTTAAATCTGTTTGGAATTGGTAAGAATATACTGGCGTTTATTTTATTTATAGCACTAACCATTCTGTATAATTTAAACGACAAGTTTGGAAACAGTGGCGATGAGATGGTTTTACTATTGTTTTTTTACCTTTCGTTTGCCAACAGTTTTAGCCGTTTTACTTTATTTAAACAAAAACAAATAGGCGTAGATAAACAACATTTTTACAATCTGATGAGTAATCTTGCAGCGTACTCCATCATATTTAATTTATGCCTGGCTTATTTTTTAGCAGGTACCTTTAAAGCACAGGATCCTTACTGGATAAAGGGTATAGGCATTCATTATTTTTTGAATGACGAACGGTTTTCAATTTTTGCTGCCGGCAATACCCTTCATTTACCAACCTGGTTGATGTACCTGGTTAATTACGGCACAATTGCATTTGAATTAAGTTTTCCATTTTTAGTATGGTTCCGGCAAAGCCGGAATGTGGTATTATCGCTGGGTTTAATGATGCATCTGGGCATTTATCTTTTTTTAATGATTTATGGAATGTCAATCGTATTCATCATTCAATATGTTTTATTTTTTACTGAGGAGGAATTAAATCAATGCTTTCAAAAAATAAAATTGCTTTTTATAAAACGAAAACAATTACAAACCTGATAAATAAATTGATGATAAAAATTGCATTAAAAACTTACTGTACTTTTGCACATAATAAAAATCAACATGAAAAAAATAGTAAAGGTTCTGATTCGTATCCTCATTGTGCTGTTTATTTTATTAAACATTGTTACAGCTTTTCATGCTTATAAGTTCAGTCATTTTTACAATGCAGGAACAGTAGCCATAAAAAAGAAAGAATTAAAATCGGGGTATGATATCAGTAAGGAAATTTTATTGGGTATTAATGCCATTAAACAGCAAAACGATGCTCCCGATTCTAATTTCGAAACCATTTATCTTACCACAAGTAATCATTTAAAACTGCAGGGTTGGTATGTAAAAACTGATAGCCTCAGTAAGGGAACTGTCATTTTATTTCATGGGCATGGCGCCAAAAAATCGGCTGTAAAAAACGAGGCTGCAGGTTTCCGGCTAATGGGTTACAATACACTGCTACTGGATTTCAGGGCACACGGCAGCAGCGAAGGCAATACCTGTACCATTGGTTATAAAGAAAGTGAAGATGTAAAACTGGCCTACGATTTTATAAAAGAAAAGGGCGAAAAAAACATTGTACTCTGGGGTATCTCCATGGGTGCAGCAGCGGTTACAAAAGCCATCAACGATTATCAATTGCAACCTTCAAAAGTTATTTTAGAAATGTCATTTGCATC
>JANPAP010000614.1:0-3680 GCA_031429975.1 Chitinophagaceae bacterium | reverse complement strand
CAGTACTACTACTTATTATGCTCAGGCACAAACAGCTCCAACAAATGCTGTTGTGGGGCCAGAGTCTCCAACTGCTCATGGCGGAACCATTAATCTGGCAACTTTTATCAGGTATTTAATTTTTAATGTAAAAGAAAACACAAATTTGGTTTCTGTTGATATATTTCCACAGGCATCAGGTGAAAATTTTACTATTGAATTGAGGAATTCTTCTGGTACTGTTTTATTAACCTATAGCGGAACCACTACGGTTTCAGGTGGTGCAACTCCGCAAACGGTAACCCTAAACTGGGCATTAGCTATTGCAAATGGATATCAACTTCGTTCATCAGTTATGCCAACATCTGGTTTAATTAGGAATACAACCAGCTCTACCTATCCTTACACTTCTGCTTCAATTGATATAACCGGTTCTGATTTATTGCCTTATTACACTTATTTTTATAATTGGAAATATGAAATTTCATGTGGTTCATCTCCAAGAACTGCTATTACTGCTACAGTTACAGCACCTCCTGACTTGGATATTTTGAATGCTTCTCCTGCTAGTATTTGTGATGGGCAGTCCACTACTTTAACTGCCAATACTACACCTTCTGGAACTTTTACCAGTTTTTTATGGTCACCGGGAGGGGCATCTGGTACTTCTATTTCTGTTTCGCCAACTACAACTACAAAATATACTGTTACTGCCAGTAATGTAACTTGTACAACAACCGGAGAAGTTACAGTTATTGTAAATCCAGTACCAACTACAATTGTAATTACACCTGCAAATCCTACTATTTGTGCTGGTAATATACAATCATTAACTACAACTGGTGGAACAGGTTCATTTTTCAGTGAGCGATTTGAAACTTTTCCAATAAGCAAATTTGTGTTATCGGCTACCAATATAATTGAAACACAAAATACTACCTATTATCAGGAAGGGTTAAGTTCTGTAAGATTGGCTTATGACGTAAATATTAGTAATGCAAGTCCCGAATATTATGCAACTACGGGTGATATCAATTTGTCTGTGATTAACACTCCAGTGCTTTCTTTTTATCAGATTTGTGCAATGGAAGCAACTTATGATTTTGGACATGTAGAATATTCAACTGATGGAGGAGCTAGTTGGTCCAGCTTTCCTACAAGTGCTTATTCTGGTGCTGGTACATTAAAGAATGGAGTTATTAGCTTTGATAAATCTAGTTATACAGATTGGGGAGCCCAGTTTACAAGTGCTGGTTCAACGCCTGGCGCTGGCCCAGCTACTTCCTTGTGGAAACTGGAAACCATCAATCTGGCCACTTGGTCTGGCAGCTCACAATTCAGGTTTAGGTTCAGGATAAAATCTGATGTAAGTGCTAATTATTATGGTTGGTTATTAGATAATATAAAAATTTCAGGACAAGCACCAATAACCTGGAGCCCTGTTACAGAGTTATACACAGATGCAGCTGCTACTATTGCTTACGTTGGTGGAGCTAATGCCCCTGTTGTTTATACAAAACCTACCACTTCCAGAACTTATACCGCATCTGCTTCAGCTGCAGGATGTACAGGCAATAGTAATGTTACGGTTACAGTTACGGCAAACCCAATTAGTTTAACCATTGCAGCCAATCCAGGCCCAGGGCCAAATATTACTATTTGCGGTGGTACGCCGGTTGATTTTACTATATCAGCTCAGAATATACAGGGATCCACGAATCCTTTTTACGACTGGAAAGTAAATGGGGTAACCGCAACCGGAAGTGCAGTAAATGGTTCCAGTGTAGGAACAACTGTTACTGTTACCAGCACAGCTAATCTTTATGTTGGCATGAAAGTAACAGTGTCCGGCGGTACGGGTGCTTTTCAACCCGATACCAGAATTACTAGCATCATTAGTGCAACACAATTTATTATAAGTATTAGTCCTGTTTCTGCATTATCAGGAGCAACTATTGCTGCAACTGCAAGTGGCAAAACGGTTACCTCATTAACCCTTAATAATCTTGCAAACGGTGATGTTGTTAATTGTGTATTAAGTGTAGGAGGGGTTACTTGTGTAGTTCCTTTTAATAATTTATATACTAGTAATTCATTCAATTTTTCAGTAACTGCTACGGTTGCAACTAGTGTTAGTATAACTGCAAACCCTGGTATTACTATTTGTGCAGGAACTTCTACTACATTTACTGCTACCCCAACAAATGGGGGCGCTGCTCCCACTTACGAGTGGTTTATTAATGGCATTTCGCAAGGAGCTCCATCTGCAACAAATACATTAACATCAGCATCATTAGTTAATAGTGATGCAATCACGTGCAGGATGGTATCGAATGCAACCAATTGTCCATTTCCATTGCAGCCAATTAGTAATACCATTACGATGACGGTTAATCCAAATTACCCGGTATCAGTAGTATTAAGTGCAAGTCCGGGGGTAAATATTTGTTCAGGTACTTCAGTAACTTTTACGGCTACCCCAACAAATGGAGGTATATCTCCATTATATCAATTTTTTGTAAATGCAGTTTCTCAGGGGGCGCCTTCTGGCACCAATACATTTACTTCAAATACTTTGGCTAATGGGGATGTAGTTACTTGTGTATTGAATTCCAGTATAACGCCTTGTGCTACTGGTAATCCGGCAACTTCAAATACATTAACTATAAGTGTAACAACACAAACGGCTTCAGTTACATTAACTCCTGCTACAGGAATTTGTGCTGGCATTTCAAAATTATTTACAGCTACTCCAACAAATGGTGGAGCATCACCCACTTACCAATTCTATGTAAATGGGTCTTCTGTTCAAGGTCCTGGGGCTACTGCAACTTATACATATACTCCCGTAAATGGGGATATTGTAAGGGTTGATATGGTTTCCAGTTTAGGTTGTGCTTTACCAAATCCTGCAACTGCTTCTTTTGTACAAACAGTAAATGCAAATCCAACTGCAACTATCGGTGGAAGCAATACTTTATGTATTGGAATTCCTGTATTATTGAATTCAAATGGCGTTGCCGGCAGTGGCAGTATCAGTAGTTACCAATGGAAATTAGCTGCTGTTGATATTGGTGGAGCTACTTCAGCAACTTATATAGCAACTGCAGTTGGTAATTATACTGTAGTGGTTACCAATTCAAATACTTGTGCAGTTACTTCTGGTATTTTTACAATCACTGCGGCACCTGCTTTAATGAGTGGGTTGTATACAATTGGTGCTATCACAGCAACTGCTAATGCAGCTTCTGTTGGTACCACTATAAATGTAACCAGTACCAGCAACCTTCTAACAGGAGCATTAGTAACCGTTACTTCGGGTACTGGTGCATTTGCTGCCAATACTGTAATTACAAATATTGTAAGTGCAACTGCATTTACAGTAAATAATACACCTGCTACTGGCTTGGCATTGGGTGCAACCATTGCAGGCGCTACCTGTACTAATTATATATCGTTTGCAAAGGCAATTTCTGATTTAAATACAAGATCAATAAATGGCAATTGTACTTTTAATGTAACGCCTGCTTATACTGAAAATATTGCAGCAGGATTAATATTAGGAGCTGCTGCATTAAATACAGCTTCTGCCACAAATACCATTACATTCCAAAAAAATGGAGCAGGGGTAAATCCAAAAATTGTAGCAACTTATGTTGGTACTAAATTGCCAACCGATGCTGCACCAGATGGTATTTGGG
>JANPAP010000613.1:0-1799 GCA_031429975.1 Chitinophagaceae bacterium | reverse complement strand
AGCTGTTGTATTTACTAAAACAAAATTGCTGCCATCGGTCGACTTTTCCACTTCGTATTTACGGATGTTGATTTCATTTTCTACAGTCCAATCAATAACAGCTTGCTTGTTGCGTTTGCTGGCTTTTACATTGCTGAAAGTAACCGGTAAAACATTTGCTTCCTTATAAATAATTCTGAAGCGATTTGCTGTAAAAGATTCGGCAGCACTTGTAATATAAAAAGGTACTGTTGTGGTATCTGTTTTACTGATTAAAGTTGTGTTTCCAGAAAACCGGTCTTCGAGGTAAATCATAATGGAAGGATCAAAATTTGTTGCATTGAATTTGAATTCATAACTACTGTTGGTAAGGTTTGTCATGTTTAAAAATACAGTGTCCCTTTCGGTGTTGCCGCTTTTACGTTCAACAGCCAGCAATGTGTTATTGCTTAAAATACTCAGGGTTTCTTTGCTGTTAAAGAGATCCATTTTTTTGGCATCTTGTCCGTCAACACCATCATTATAATTTACATGATATGCATTAATAACACCATCACAAAGTTTGCTGTTAGTACCGGTTCCCGAATAAATGGCTGTATTTAATTGAGCTCTCAATCCTGCAATACCTAATGGCCTGCTGGAAATGCCAGTTATACTACTGCTGATAATTTTATCTGTTTCATGAAAAGTGATGGTGCCACCGATGTTTTCTGAATTTATAATAAATGCACTGCCTGATTGAATGATACCCGTATTGGAAATACCACTGTTGTTGGCGGTTACAGCAAATGTGCCGTCCCCGTTACTGGAGCAAGTGATTAATTTACCTACAGAAAAAGAACCACTGGTTAATGGATCCCAGATATAATAAGTAAAACCTGTACCAGCATCCGATGCGGCTATTGAATTAAAATAAGTGGTGCCGTTACATTTATAATTATTAAAAGTAAGTGTTCCAAAATTGATGGCAGATGCATAAGGGTTACCAATAATCTGATAATTTGCAATCAGGCTTTTTTGTACATCACCTATTTTAATTCTGCCTTTTGGCTCAAGTGTGGTTGAATTGGCATTAATAGATGGAGTGGATACCACAATTCCCCTGTTGCCTCTTGCAAAAAGCATATAGCCCTCATAGTCGGTAATAGTGGTTGATTTTGTGGAAGGCAATACGGACCATATTCCGGAGTTATTTAGATAATATAAAGATGCATTGTTGGTACTTCCTTGGTCGTACCCGTCTGCAGCATTATAAACTGTGCTTTTGGTAATAGTAGTGCCAAACCCTGGCCATGGATTTACCGGAACATTTTTATCTGCATTGCTTACACCCTCTTGCCAGGCTTCATTAATATTAGGGGCACCGGTAGCTTGTAAAGGTGCAGTAAGCAAACGCCATCTTCTGGAGGTAGGCCCCGACCCAATTGGTAAATATCTTTGCACAACAAATTTACCTGTTCCTGTTCCTGCTACTCCACCATACCTGATTTCAACACCAGAAGGCAAACCCGAACTGGTTGGGATGTTGGCTACATGCGCCGTATTACTGGCATTAGAAACAAGAGTTACCTCATTGTTCTGTACATCAAAAATTCCTTTTGTAAATTTTATTTCGTTACTAACGGTTATGTGCGACCCAAGTAAAACCGAGTTGGAAGCTGCTGCTTTATTAATAGTAAGATTGTAAAAAGTTTCGCCTCCAAATGCACCATTGGCATCTTTAGTTATAATGGTTGGTGCAGTAATGGTAGCATCTGTGCTGCCTGTAAATGTAACGGTCCGGTTGTTATGATTAAAAACGCCACCGGTGTTTCGGGTCC
>JANPAP010000612.1:0-2440 GCA_031429975.1 Chitinophagaceae bacterium | reverse complement strand
CGGTATGCGAAAAGGCATTGTAAGGCGAGTGACAGGAGGCACAGGAAATGGTATTATTTTTTGACAGGATTGGATCGTAAAAAAGATAGCGGCCCAATTCTATTGTAGCACTGTTCAATGGGTTTTTGCTGAAGTCATAGGCTGGCTCAGGAAAATAATTGGGATAACCCAATTTAAATTCGTTGATGGTAAACGATAACAATAGGATCATTCCGGCAAGTGTAGCTATGGTAATTTTTATTTTCAATTTGTTATGCTAAAAGCTGCTTTTATTTTTGTTGCCATCTCCATTGCTTTTTTGTTCGGGCTCATTACTTCATACAATTCTTTCAAATTTATTTGATTAAACAGTTGTGCAATATTTAAATCGATCTCAATTTTATTTTGATTGCTGATTTTAAAATCAAGATTTTGAAAAGTATTATTTGGATATTGATAACCGCCAATATGAAAAGTAAATTGGTTTTTTCTGGATGGACAAAGTTTACTGTTGCCCTCTAATTTAAAATTGATATAACCGCTTTGCCAGGTCCAATACATTCCGTTTGTTGGGTCAAGGTCGTCGCCAAGGGCACCGGCTGTGTTGTTAATACTGTCTACTCCAATGCTGAAATGTATGTGGTTAAATTTTTTGTTTTTTTTATTGGCTTGAGTAAGGATTAAAGATTGTGGATTTTCAATATCAATTAAAAAATGCTTTTTGATAAATTCATCAACCAATTCATTTTCCTGATAGAATTGGATGGTAGAAATATAAAATTTTAGGGTGGTAATTTCAATGCTGTCGGTTTTATAGGGATATTTTTTGCCCAATGCAATTGGCAAAGAATTGTAGATTGGGTTAAACTGAATTGAAATGAAATCTTTTTGTGAATAGCAAAATATACTGCTGGCAAGAAATGCAATAAGGAATTGGACTTTCATTTTAATTGCTGCTGATTTTTATAAATATCAAACTTTATTTTTAGTTTTTTATGTTCGTTTTTATTTCTCGTACTGATGTCGTTGATGCTGATAGAAAAACATCGCTGACAAAATTTGATTTCAAATGTAGATGCTGCCAGATTCAATATTGTTGCTTGATGTTTTGTGTAAACCCACATTTTTGAGTATCAATTTTAAAACGATCATTATTTTAATTTCTAAAAAAAATAAACTCTGCGAAGTTATTACAACTTCAGTTTAGAAAATAAAACATTTAAGTGAAACCCCGCCAATACTAAAGTTTTTAAACAAATAGCAAGCTGAAAAATGCTTCAATAAGTGGAGTAGGGAGTACCTTGTTTTGCTAAATTCTTAAAAGATAAACTTGTAAAAATAGCGGCAGGAAACAAAATAAACGATGGTCGGTGAAGACACCGACCATGGAGAAAGATTTCAATTCAGTAGAAAGATGATTGCTTGCCTCGCCAATAATTTCCATTTGTTTTATGCAAGCAAATCGCATCATTGAGTTTTCGAGAAACTAAGGCAATTCAACTGCAACTAAATATTTTTGTATTTCTTCAATGGCATCAAGAATATGTTGTAATCTAATTTTATCTCCCTGTTCACTTCGCATATATCAAACGTTTTTCACAGTCAACAAGTGGCTTAATATATTTTGACATTCCATTTGAAGAAACCAAATCAACCTTGTTATTTAAAAGTTTTTCTAAGTCAAGTTTCATCTGGATAAACTGCAATCCAATTTTTTGACTATAATCCAAATCAACAAGAATATCGATATCACTCTTGTTATCAGCCATTCCTCGTACGTATGACCCAAATAGGTAAGCTCTCAAAACAGGGCGTGTTTTGAAATAGTTTTTTATTGATTCTATTTTAGAATTATCTAAGGTCATAAGTCAAATATACAAAATCATATAGAACCGGGACGCTCAATGCCATTTCAGCTAACACTAAGATGTTCGACATTCAACAATCCAATCAACAAATTCTAATTACAAAAATTATCAAGTTCAGGGAAACGGTAATCGTTTTTGTTTATCAATAAAAAGTTTGCAAAAAATTATGTTTCGGCTCGTGAGGGCACGAGCCGAGGCGAAGAAATGTTATTGTAAAAACTTTGCTGGGGCAAAAGATAATAATTAAAAAAAGCAGCCGGATTTATTTATATTTTTTTTAAGGTATGAGTTGTGCGTTCTATCCATTACACAGTCGTCCAATCTTCAAGCTTAATTCCGCTGATGCGTTTGAAATGATTTGTATTGTTAGTAACCATTGCCAACTTGTGTGTTACAGAAGTAACAGCAATTAAAAGGTCAAAATCATCTACAGGTGTTCCTGCTTTTTGTAGTCGTGCTTTTTCTTTTGCGTACAAGTCTAAAGAATGAAAAATGGGAAGTATTTGCACTCCTGTTAAAAAATTGTCCAGCACCTTTTTGTTCTTTTCGGGCTTTTCACTTTTCTCAACACCAAATTTGAGTTCTGCTAAAGT